>JBCBZF010000115.1:0-9933 GCA_039815525.1 Bacteroidota bacterium
CCCCTGGAAATTTTCGGAGGCAGCATCCATGATTTTCCGCAAACGCAACTGACCACTGAATGCGATTTGGTCATTGCCATCCACCAAATGAAAGGGTGTCTGGTCATAAGCGGTCAGATCAAGTCCTCCACCATTGCCCATCCACAGATAGACATAGCCGATCTTGAGCGTCTCATCCGGACGAAAGCCAATTTGATTGATGTGAACTGCTTCAGAGCGGTGTTGAGTAGGATCAAAACTCAGCGTTTGGCTATTGGAGCCGCTGTTGACCAGACTGCCAATGTTGACAGTATAACTTTTCCCAACGGTCATTGGTACGGGCAATTTTAGGTACAGCCAGTGTTCAGACGCATAGGGATAGCTGGGCCATACGGACGTCCATTCTGTCCCCTTGCTTTTACGCCATACTTCAGAAGGCGCCTGTGGACTCGTATAGGCAGCATCATCTGTACTACTGATGGTATACGAAGCAGCAGTGATGGCCAGATTGGTGTCGAGAGGAGAGCTGAAAATTTGATCATCCTGATACGTCTGGCCAATACCGTGGTACTGGACCGAACCTTCATCGAGATGAACCACAATGAGTTGATCTGTAATCGGAACAATCTCTAGCAGACTTTGGGAAAAGAGAGGAAGGCACCCCAAAAATGAGGTAAATAGCACGAGAAAACGCGTATAGATTTGCATAGAGTTGAGGGATATGGATTTCGTCAGGAAGAGATCGTATTACCTCAACACATATTAATTATTATATGTTTTAAACGCGTCCTGTTCAAAAAGATTTTACTGCCTGATTCGCAGTCAGTGGGTCATCAGTTGCAAGGATGTCAGCACCAGCTTTGAGGCATTCCCAATATACCTGCTCTCCTTTGGCTTTGGCCTTTTTATCCAGATTCCCCAGCGTACCGACCATACAAAGGATGCCGTGCTGATGGATTTGATCAAAAAGTGCAGCGGGAGCCAGACGCGTACCGGTGAAAGCAATCATCCGATTGCTGGGAATCCCACTGTCGAGCATCCGTTGCAATTCTTCCTGGTTACGGATGCTAACCGACAGCATTAGATCCGGTGCCAGTTGATAGATCTTTTGCGCATCCGCAACCGAATAGGTAATGATTACGACTGAGGATGCAGCCTTTTGCTTCCGGACTGCTTCAATCACTGTTTCGAATGGCACCCCTCGTTTGATATCCAGTGTCAACAAAGCCTTCCCTTTTCCCCACCTGAGCACTTCGTCCAGATCCGGAATTCGCTCTTTGGTGAGCATTCCGTGATGATCTTTCAAATAAAGAGACTTTAGCTCAGCCCTGTTTTGATCAATCACTCTACCGGTGCCATTGGTGGTCCGGTCGATGGTGGCGTCGTGCATGAGGACCAACAGACTATCCCGGGTCATTTGGACATCACATTCCAGCAGACAAGGCATTTTCCCGGCGACAAGCTGGAACGCAGCCAGTGAGTTTTCTGGAATACGGTCATAGTATCGGGCACCGCGATGGCCACTGATTCGTGGCACATGCTTAGTCCCATATTGCAATTGCTGACTCTGTAGCACATTGCTGGTAGAGCGGCAGCTCCAGAGTGATAATGAAAGGGAAGCAAGTAGGAGAAAGATGTTTGCATTCATGATGAAAAAGAAAAAGGGCTTGCCGGAATTGGCAAGCCCTTGATGTCAAAATCTTAACATCTGTTATTTGAAGAGGTAACGAACTCCCAACTGCATCTGCCAGCGAGAGCTCTGAATACCAGTATCGTCAATGTTATCATTCGGGAAGTTTTCATCCACACCGTCAAAGCTGAAGGTAGGCTCAGTTTCGTTCTGGAAACCTTCGAAGTCGAGTAACTCAAAGCTGCCGAAGGATCCGACAAAGTAACGACGGCCCCAGTTGTTGTTCAGCATATTGGTGAAGTTGAAAATATCTGCAGTCAACTGCAGGGTGTGAGTCTTTGCACCAGTCTTGATGCTAAAGTCCTGGATGAATTTCAGGTCGATCACATTTGAGAAAGGTGAACGGTTGCGGTTACGCTGCGCGTACTGACCGCGACGCTCACTCAGGTAAGGATCGTTTTCAATGAAGTCATTCAGGGCAGTCCACTGTGCGTCAGGACTTGTACCATTGTCAACCAGGATGATGTCATCACGGTTTTTGCGGTACGAAGATCAAGCTACGCTCACGAGAGTCTTCGTTGTTCAGACGGCCACCATCGTTATAGATGTAAGAGTAAGGACGTCCGGACAGACCTTCGTAGAAGATGGCGATCGTCGTTGCAGCATTGCCAGCTTCGTTCCACTTCAGTTTGTAGCTCATCGTACCCAGTACGCGGTGTCCCTGAGAGAAGTCAGAGCGGGCGTTCACCTGATCAAAGTTACGGCCGTTGATGGCGTGCAGGCCTCTCCACTGGGAAGAGTTCTGAGAAGAAGTACCATCAAATACTGCGAAGGCATCACCGAAAGAGTACGCCAGCATGGCAGTGAATCCATTGTCAAATGGTTTGGTGATACTGGCAGTCAGGTTATACGTATACCCTTCGTTGGTGTTAGACGCCAGCATGATGCGGCTGTAAGTTGGATCAATTTCATCACCACGATCATACAGAATACGATCGTCGGGTGTACCAGTCAATGTGGTAGAAGAAGGACGCAGGTTCAGGTTCTGATACAGAACATTGTTGAGGGTCTTGTTGTAAATCACATCAAGATTACCCACCATGCCCCATGGCAGTTTCTGATCCAATGCAACGTTGAGCTTCAGGACCTGAGGGACTTTGAAGTCATCGGCGAAGAGGTCAATCTGACCTGAAGGCTGTCCTTGTCCGGCTTGTACTGCCTGTGGCTGATTGTCCCAGTCAGGATTGTCATGCACACCGAAACCTGGGTTGAAGGTAAAGTCGCCACCAACGGTGAAACCATTGTTGTTGTACGCACCGCCTGGCCATACCAATGGGATACGAGAGGTGAAGATACCAACGCCACCACGCAGGATGGTGCTCATGTCGCCATTTACATCCCAGTTGAAACCAACCCGTGGAGAGATCAGGAACTGAGCGGGGATGAAATCGCCGGTCTGTGCGCCCATCAGGTCATAGCCTTCAGCTTCCAATAATGGAATGGTACGGTCATTGAAGTCATTATTGGTCCGAACATCAGTGAAGTAAACCGGAATGTCGAAACGCAGACCACCGGTCAGGGTGAAGTTTGGAGATACCTGAAACTCATCCTGTACATAGAAACCAAACTGTGCACCTGAGAAGTCAGAAGCAGCCTGAGAACCATCACCAGTAAAGTCGTCTACCAGAGAGTAGCTGCGAATGAAGAGAGATGCAGGGTCGCCGTTCAGGAACTGCTGAAGGCTGTCGTACTCATATACACCGTAGTTCTGACGGATAAAGAGGTTGTACACATCGAAGAATTCGTTGTGGGTACCGATGGTCAGACTGTGGCGGCCTGAATAGATGGTGAAGTTGTCAGTAATGGTAATGATGGTCTGGTCCAGTGCGTTGGCAGTAGAAAACTGCTCAGAACCGAACGTGATGTTACCACCACCGTCATCAATGTTGACGTATGGGAAGTAGTTTGGATTGTCATTCTCATCACGTGGATCGTCTCCCTGAAATGGATCACGGTCGTCATTGACGATGGTTACACCTACTTTCAGGTTGTTGGAGAATTTCTCATTGATGATCGAGTTCCACTCCAAAGCGGTAGAGTTGGTAGTAGACTTGAAGAATTCAGAAGAATTCAGGAAGCGGATGTTCTGGTTGTTAGACTGTACACCTTCGAGGTTTTCAGCACGAACAAAAGAATGGCGTAGAGAGACCGTGTTGTTCTCATTGGCATTCCAATCCAACTTGGCAGTGATTTTATCAGAGTTGAGAGAAGAGCGGCTGTCGTCATACGCTCCGGGCTCATATCCCAATCCAACAATTTGCTGACGCAGTTCTTCGAGTTGTGTGACAGTTGCATCACCCTGATAATCCTCAAACTGGAATGGCTGAGGCGTCTCATCACGCTGCTGTTCAGCGTTGAAGAAGAAGAAAAGTTTGTCCTTCACAATCGGTGCACCGATCCGGAAACCAGTGGTACGGGCGCTGAAGTCAGCCAGGCGGGTACGCTCAACCAATTCGTTGTCGGTTGGGGTCTGTCCGGCAAATGCTTCATCGCGGAAGAATGAGTAAACAGATGCCTCTACATTGTTGCTACCAGAACGGGTAACGGCATTGATTGCACCACCGGAGAATCCACCTACGCGGACGTCAAATGGCGCCAGTGAGATCTGGAACGATTCAATTGCATCGAGAGATACAGGAGAAACACCAGTTTGGCCACCATTGGTACCCGAACCGGCCAGGCCAAATACGTCATTGTTGACCGCACCATCGATGTAGATGGCGTTGTAGCGGTTGTTCTGTCCATTCAGAGAGATGGAGAATCCATCGTTTCCTTCCGTTACAGTCGCCTGAGGGGTCAGACGGGTAAAGTCTCCAATTGCACGGGCAACAGTTGGCAGGGTGTTGATCTGCTCTTCCGTTACAACCGTCTCTGCACCAGTCCGCTCAGAAGAAAGGATACCAGTGGTAGAAGTAATCACAACCTCTTCCAACTCTACATCAGCAGAAGTCATTTCAAAGTTGACATTTCTTCTCTGGCCAAGTTGCAGGTAAATGCCTTCCTGCACATTGTCCCGATAGCCAACGTACTTAGCAGTGATGGTGTAAGGGCCACCTACACGCACATTCGGGATGTTGAAGCGACCGGCGTCGCGGGTAATGGCACCATAGCGGGTACCAGTCGGGGTGTGTACTGCAATCACAGTTGCACCCTCCAGGGCCGCGCCGTTGTTATCGGCAACAACCCCCCTCAATGTGGCAGAAGTAACCCCCTGCGCCATAAGGGAAGAGCCAAGCGCCATAAAGGCCACCAGGCTCACACATAAACATAGTATTCTCTTGATCATGGTAGAAGTGTTTGAATAAAATAGCTGGTTAATCGACCAATAATCGGGGGCAAAACTAGGGACCCTCAGATCAAGAAGCATTAGTCGACATGAACGTTAACAAAAACTTAATACTAAAAAAGCGTTCATTTCTTTTGCAAATGCAAAAATTATTAGCATATTTGATTCAAGAAACAACGCTTACCAAAAATGATAGCAAGTTACGCCTTCAACTCACATTATCAGCCTTTCCAAAGCAATGGTCGTCAGCTACCTGGTCTGAGACTTTTGGAAGGTGGCCAGTTCTACACCAATGAGTATGCACCCGTTGTTGTGTATGAAGAAGGGCAGATGCGACTTCGCTTTTATCGTTGGGGCCTTCATTCAGCAACCGAGTCATCCCTGGAGAAAGCGACACCGCTTACATTCGCGCCGGCACGGCACCTGATGCAGGAAAAAATGTATCGGATTCCGGTTGCCAGTCAGCGTTGTCTCATCCCGGCCGACGGATATTATTTGAATCAAGGCAAAGTACCCTTTCAGCAATCTTTCAAACTGGCACGTGAAGACAATGCGACCTTCTGCTTTGCCGGTATCTATGATGTTTGGCAAAAGGCGGACGGCAGCTTACTCAATACGTTTGCCATTGTTTCTACGCCGGCCTGCCAGCATCTGAAGCAGTTCGGTCTGCAAATGCCTCTGATTCTCCCCCGCAATATGGAGCAGGCCTGGCTGAATCCTCAGACTAAGCTTCCGCAGATTGCACAAATTCTCTACCGTCATGCCAATGATAAGCTGAGAATCCAGCTCGTCGAAGAACTCAAAGAGTTTGCACCGACCGAGCTATATCCACAAGTAGCAGCGTAATTTTTCTATTTTTTTTTTAGTCCTCCCTGATAATTGGAAAGCCGGTGGGTCTCGCAAGAGACTGCGCCGGTTTCCTTTATTTACATGAGTCCAACATTCTGCACCATCTCGTGGCCAGGTGCAGAGCGCCAAAGATCCAGTCTCTAGGACCTTTCACCCTCAAAGCGTCTTCTCTTATTTCCACTGATCCAATTAGCGAAATAGCGTAAAAAGACCGAAGTTTGCGGCTTCAATTGCTAACCCATAATTGGCCATGATCCTCTTCTTTGGTTCTCCCGCCTCCCAGGTTTTTGCCGTCCAGATATCCCATGCACTCGCCCAGACAGAAATCGACAAACTGATCTGGCTCTTTGGACAGCAGCCCCGCATCGATCATCCGGAAATTCCCACTGCTTTCATTGGTCCACGCGCGGCCATGATTACGCCCTGGAGCACCAATGCGGTGGAGATTACCCAAAACATGGCCATCGATGGTATCCAGCGTATCGAACGCTTTGTCTCCCAAACGGAGGACGAAAGCTTTGATCCGATGCTGCTACAGGCCTATCCCAAACTGGATCAGGCAATTTTTGATGTCCATATCAGCCCGGCTCCAATCCAGGCAGTAACAGATATTGCCGCCTATAATGAATCAGAGGGTCTGGCGTTGAGTACAGAAGAAATTGCTTATCTGGAAAAGCTTGCCGAAAAACTGGAACGCCCCCTGACCGATTCTGAAGTATTTGGCTTTTCTCAAGTCAACAGTGAGCATTGCCGACACAAGATTTTTAATGGGACGTTTGTTATTGACGGAGAGGCAAAAACAGAATCCCTCTTCAAACTCATCAAAAAGACTTCGCAAACGCATCCCAATGGGATCGTCTCTGCCTATAAAGACAATGTAGCTTTTGTAAAAGGTCCACAAACAGTTCAGTTTTCCCCTGAAAAGGCAGACCGTCCGGACTGGTATCAGACCAAGCCCATTGATACCGTTTTGTCAATCAAGGCTGAGACACACAACTTCCCGACCACTGTCGAACCCTTTAATGGTGCCGCCACTGGTTCAGGCGGGGAGATTCGCGATCGTCTGGCGGGCGGGCAAGGCTCTCTCCCCTTAGCAGGAACCGCAGTCTATATGACTTCCTATTCCCGTTTGAATGATGACCGGAAATGGGAAAAAGCGTTTCCTGCGCGTCCGTGGCTCTATCAAACGCCTGTTGACATTCTGATCAAAGCCTCAAATGGCGCCTCTGACTTCGGCAATAAATTTGGACAACCCCTGATCAATGGCTCCGTCCTGACGTTTGAGCAAGACCTGGGCGACCGTAAGCTCGGCTACGATAAAGTCATCATGCTCGCTGGCGGCATCGGTTATGGACGCGCCGAGCAAGCCAAAAAACAAGCCCCCAAAGCCGGAGATAAAATCGTGGTGATGGGCGGAGACAATTATCGCATTGGTATGGGGGGAGCATCCGTTTCCTCCGCAGATACCGGCGCATTTGGCGCAGGCCTCGAACTCAATGCCGTACAGCGCTCAAATCCTGAAATGCAAAAGCGCGTTGCCAATGCCATTCGTGGCATGGTAGAGAGCACCAGCAATCCGATTGTCTCTATTCACGATCATGGGGCCGGCGGTCACCTCAACAGCCTCTCTGAATTGGTCGAGGAGTCCGGTGGCGTCATTTATCTTGAACAATTACCCATTGGCGATCCGACGCTTTCTGCCAAAGAAATCATTGGCAATGAATCCCAGGAACGTATGGGGCTGATCATCTCTTCGGAAGATCTGTCCACCTTACAAGCCATTGCGGAGCGGGAAAGAGCGCCAATGTATGTAGTCGGTGAGGTAACGGGTGATATGCGGTTTGCTTTTGTATCTGAGGATAAGAAAGAGAAACCAATGGATCTTGCGCTCTCAGATATGTTTGGGAGCTCTCCCAAAACCATCATGGAAGATCGTGCGGTGGCACGTGAATACCCCGCTGTAAAATACGACCCTGCGGATCTACAACAGTATCTCCAACAAGTTCTCAAGCTGGAAGCCGTCGCGTGTAAAGACTGGCTGACCAATAAAGTAGATCGTTGTGTGGGCGGTTTGGTGGCAAAGCAGCAATGTGCTGGCCCGCTTCAACTCCCCCTCAATAACTGCGGCGTCATGGCACTGGATTATGAAAGTGGTCATGGATTAGCAACCGCAATGGGACATGCGCCTGTCAGTGGCTTGATTGATGCCACTGCCGGATCACAAAATGCCGTGGCTGAGTCTTTGACCAACCTGGTCTGGGCGCCACTCGAAGAGGGGCTGCGGTCAGTTTCTCTTTCCGCCAATTGGATGTGGCCCTGCCGCAATGAAGGGGAAGATGCCCGCTTATATGAAGCAGTCAAAGCTTTGTCTGACTTTGCCATTGCCTTGGGTATTAACGTGCCGACGGGAAAGGATTCCTTGTCCATGAAACAAAAATATCCGGATGGAGACGTTCTCGCGCCTGGAACTGTGATCGTTTCGGCAGCTGGACATTGTGATGATATCACTGCCATTGTCGAACCGGTCTGGCACCAAGATGGAGGCACACTATACTATCTTCCGCTGAGTAGCGACACATTCAAATTAGGAGGTTCCTCTTTTGCACAAATTCAAAATGCGATTGGGCATCAAACACCAGGCATTCAGGACCCTGCTTATTTTGCCAATGCCTTCAATGGCGTCCAAAGCCTGATCAAAGAAGGACACATTCTGGCGGGGCATGATGTATCCGCCGGTGGTCTGATCACCGCCTTATTGGAAATGTGTTTTGCGGACCCGGAAGCAGGCCTGAAAATCGATCTCAATGCACTGGAGAGTCCCGACCTGATCACCATGCTTTTTGCTGAGAATGCTGCACTATTGGTTCAGGCCAAAGACCAGCAGGTAGAAAACCGTTTCCAGGAAATGGGCTTAAACGCGGTTAAGATTGGGACATCCGGTCAGGCAGGAAAACTTGACCTGACATATAAAAATGAAGTCCACACCTTTGATGTCCCGGAGAACCGACAGCATTGGTACGAAACATCCTGGTTACTCGATCGCAAGCAGACGACTCCTGAACGCGCGGATGAGCGCTATCAGGATTATATGAACCAGCGTCTACGCTATGAATTCCCGTCTGATTTTTCAGGAAAAAAGCCGACTCGTCCAGTTCGAAGACCCAAGGCGGCTGTCATTCGGGAAAAAGGCAGTAACTCAGAACGTGAGCTCGCCAATGCTCTTTACCTGGCTGGTTTTGATGTAAAGGATGTACACATGACCGACCTGATCTCAGGGCGTGAGACCCTCGAAGACATTCGCTTTCTGGGGGCCGTTGGTGGATTTTCCAATTCTGATGTATTGGGCTCGGCCAAAGGTTGGGCTGGTGCTTTTCTGTACAATGAAAGAGCAAAGGCGGCTCTTGATGGATTTTTTACCAGGGAAGATGTGCTCTCGATTGGGATTTGTAATGGCTGCCAACTCTTCATGGAACTCAACCTGATCAATCCGGAGCACTCTCAACAAGGCTTCATGCATCACAATGATTCAGGCAAGCACGAAAGTGCATTCACATCAGTAGACATTCTTCCCAATCATTCTGTCATGATGCAGAATTTAGCGGGCGCTAGTTTGTGCATCTGGATCTCACAAGGTGAAGGTAAATTCTATCTACCTGAACAGGAATCAGCCTATCACATTGTCGCAAAATATGGCTATGAAGGCTATCCCGCCAATCCCAATGGCAGTGCATTTAATACTGCCATGCTGGCCAGTGCAGATGGTCGCCATTTGGTAACCATGCCCCACCTCGAACGTTCCTCCTTCCCCTGGAACTGGGCCAACTATCCAAAAGGAAGAAAAGATGACGTTTCTCCGTGGATTGAAGCATTCGTGAATGCGCGGGACTGGATGTAATCTATCCCCGCTTGCACAAGCTCTATTCTCTTAGAGTAAGACGATATAAAAATAGAAAGCCCGCAGATGATCGAAATCTGCGGGCTTTCTTATTGACTAAGTTCGGTCTCTCTACTTGACCAGCGTAATATTGCCTTTGTAATTTTTCTCACCAATCATGAGGGAGTAGAAGTAGACGCCAGAGACCGCGGCATTGCCTTCGGGGTCGGTCCCTCTCCATGCTTCTGAGACAGC
>JBCBZF010000553.1:0-4895 GCA_039815525.1 Bacteroidota bacterium
GAATAAAAGCGCTCCCCAATACCACCGTGCTCGTATTCTTCTTCCTCGATACGGATGAAATCCTGATTTTGCAATAGCCCAAACAACTCATGAAAATGCGAAGGCACGGGTCCATATGGAATGGCACGATAGTTACAGCCAGAGATAGAGGAGCCATTGCGCTTAAAGTTGAGAAAATCGGCGTAAAAGAGCAGCTTATTCATCCGCGTCTTCAGGGGCTTGGCCTTTTGGGCAAAGAAGAGCACAAAATGAGCGACTTTCTCCAGGGAGGGCTTCACAAAGCCCGTGTATTCATTTGGCTCCATGTGGAAATTCCAGAGATATTCCACCACCGCATCGATGGGGTTATCTTTTAGCATAGCCTGGACGTTGTCCATGGCACGCTGATAGGCCTTGGCCGAAAAGAGCGCCTCTTTCTCTTCCAGAAAATTGCGGAAGTAGCGAGGATCTTTGGCCAGACGAATGATCTTGGCATTGGCTAGGCTGGGAATTTCCCCTGCTTCATATTGGCGATAGGTATTGATCCCCAGGTCCAATACCTCAGACATCTTTGCCGCAGAGAGTCCATAGGTTTTGCGGATGGCCTTTATTTCCTCCGGAAAGGGAATATTGTGCTTCACCCGATAGAGATTATGGGCCTGCCGAACATCCAGCTCATCGTCTTCCGGTGTGGTAAAACTCTCACCAGTATCTTCGCAGACATAATATCTTTTCCAGATCTCAAAGGATTCCTTTCTGAATTCGTAGGTCTCCCACGCATGCTCTGCCCTTACTTTTCCGCCTGTGAATGGACTTTTCATGATACACCTCCGTTATTGTCAACATTGCCTCCCCGCATCTTCCTCCCTGATGTCATATCCCGCCTAATGGTTACGATATGGATATGTTATTTTTCGTTCGGCGGCATGGAAGGAAAAACACAGAACCGGTCCGTCTTCCAATCCAATCGCCAATTTGATATACACTTCTTTACCTTTCACTTTTGCCCCAAACTCCCAGTACTCACTGCCTGGACGTACACCATCTTCATGAGGGCCTTTGTAGTAATGCTTCAGTCGCAGGCTGTCAATCACCCGATCGCGCTGTACGGCTGAGATTTCCAGATCAAGCATTGCCTGAAAGTTTTTGTCCCGACTGAGATACACCATTCCTCGTTCTGTACGCTTCCGCTGGAATGCCAACAGGAAGTATTCAATGTCTTCGATATTGGCCGGAACAATCATATCAACTATCAATTGCACTGCTTTTCTTTATATACTAACAAAAGTAGCATAAAGTTTCAAAAAATACAACTTTATTATCGATATTCAAGCCTCAAAAAGCCAATAACACAATTTAATCGTTGAATTTTAACAAATTGTACGTCTTCACACTGAATTAGGGCGCTGATCCTGCTAAAGAAAGGAGCACGAACGGCCATTTTTTGAACTTATGGCCTCGTGCTGTAGATTCGTTTCATGATGATTCGTTATTGTGTATTTCTACTGTGCGGCCTGAGCAGTCTTTCGCTCCAGGCACAGACGATCCCGACTCCTGCCGAGTTTTTGGGCTATGAATTAGGTGAACAATTCAGTTATCACCACAAAGTCGTGGCCTATTTCGAAGCGGTAGCAGCGGCCTCACCCAAAGTCAAGATCATTCCATATGGTCAAACCAGTGAAGACCGGCCATTGATGGTCGCAGTTTTGACCAGTGAGGCCAATCAGGATAAGTTGGATGCTATCCGAATGAACAATCTGATTGCAACTGGTCTGGCAGAAGGTGAGAAGAAAGGAGAACAATTGCCCGTGGTCTGGTTGAGCTACAACATTCATGGCAATGAAGCCGTCTCCTCTGAGGCCTCTATGCGGACTTTATATCAATTGGCCCACAACGATACGGCTAACTGGCTCAATGACATGGTGGTACTCATGGATCCCTGTGTCAATCCAGATGGGCGGGACCGCTACACCAATTGGTATCGTCAGGCGATGAATCAACCGGCCAGCCTCATGCCGGAATCTTACGAGCACCATGAACCCTGGCCGGGTGGACGGTTTAACCACTATCTCTTTGATCTGAATCGCGACTGGGCCTGGCAGACCCAAATGGAAAGTCAGCAACGCGCCAAACTCTATCATCAGTGGATGCCCCAGGTGCACGTGGATTTTCATGAAATGGGCGTCAATTCGCCTTATTTCTTCGGACCTGCAGCGAAGCCATATCATGAAGTAATTACCGATTGGCAGCGTGAGTTTCAGAAGTTGACAGGAAAAAACCACGCTTCTTATTTCGATAATAATGGCTGGCTTTATTTCACCAAAGAGATATTCGACCTCTTCTATCCTTCATATGGAGATACATGGCCAACTTACCAGGGAGCGATTGGGTTCACCTACGAACAAGGTGGCTCTGGCAGAGCTGGCGTAGGCATCCGGACCAATACCGGAGATACCCTTCGGCTGTCTGATCGGATCGCCCACCACCATACTACCGGATTGTCGACCATTGAGAGTGCCTGGAAAAACCGCACCAAGTTGCTATCTGAGTACAATTCGTTTTTCAAAGAAGCGCAAACCAATCCTGTTGGCCCTTATCAGTCTTATGTTATCAAAGGCAGCAATGATCCGGCCCGGATTCAGCACTTATTAAAGATGCTGGATGGTAATGCGATTCGATACAGTCATCCACAAGCCAATGGTCGTGCACAAACAGGATTTGACTACCAGCAAAAAACCAATGGTAGCTTTAGTGTTGAGAAAAATGATATTCTCATTTCTGCTTTCCAGCCACAAGCACGTCTGGTGAAAGTTTTGTTTGAACCAGTCGCCAAACTAGAAGACTCTCTCACGTATGATCTCACGGCATGGTCTCTGCCCTATGCTTACGACCTGGAAGCCTATGCCAGTAAAAACCGCATCGGTGCCTCTGATCAGCCAGTAGAATTTGCCTTTACCGCTAACACTTTACCGACGCGCAAAGCATACGCCTATCTGAGTGAATGGAAAGATGTACAGGACGTGCGTTTCCTGTCTGCTCTGCTGACCGAAAAAATCAAAGTACGGTATGCGGATAAAGACTTTACTGAAAACGGAAAAAGCTATGCCAAAGGGACACTCATCATCACCCGAACGGATAATGGTGCCAACTTTGATCAAAAATTGATTCAGATTGCCAATTCTCATCAGCAGAGTCTGACCGCTTCTTATTCCGGCTTTGTTGATAAAGGCAAGGACTTTGGATCAGGATCGGTCAACTTCATTGATCGGCCCAAAGTCGCAATCATGGGCGGTGATGGCGTTTCTCCCACTTCATTCGGAGAAATGTGGCATTTCTTCGAGCAGGATCTCGGCTATGCTGTCAGCGTTTTGCGTGGAAGCTTCCTCTCACAGGTTCAGTTGGACAAATTTGACGTACTGATTCTGCCATCTGGTAATTACAGCCGTTACCGTGATCAGATTCTGGCGTTTGCAGAACAGGGGGGTAAAGTCATCGCGCTGGACAGATCTGTGCGGACCTTTACTGGAAAGAAAGACGACAAAGCATTCACGGCTTTGGGACGGGCCATGGATGCCAAACAGAAGGCCAGCGCCAAGGCGCGGCAAGAGGCTGCCAAGAAGAGCAGTCCGGAGAAATTGCTGAAACGTTTCGAAAATCGTGAACGCGAACAACTCAGCAATTTTGTTGCTGGCAGTATTTACGAAGTCAACCTTGATGATTCTCATCCACTGGCGTATGGTCATGGAAAGCAAACTTTCCTGATCAAACGGAACAGTACTGCTTATCCCTATCTGCCAGCTGGTAGCTGGAATGTGGGGAGTTATCGGGCTGCTGGCCCGGTCAGTGGATTCACTGGCGCCAAGCTACGTAATAAGCTGAAAGAAAGTCTCGCCATCGGCGTAGAGTCAAAAGGCAAAGGCCAAATCATTTACTTTGTTGACTCACCTATCTTCCGTCAATTCTGGCACAGCGGCAAACTGCTTATGGGCAATGCTGTCTTTTTCAATTGACACTCCTTATTTACAATGAATAAAAAACGCCGATGGTTTGTACCATCGGCGTTTTTTTCATCTATCTAAACAGCGAGAGGCTATTCTTCTAAATCAATCATTTCCAGTAGTGCAACCGCAGCTTCTGCTCCTTTATTTCCCAGGGCACCGCCAGCACGAGCAAAAGCCTGTTCATCGGTGTCTGGTGTCAACACACCAAAGATCACAGGGCGATTGTGCTTGAGGCTCACATCAATGGTACCCTTTGCAACCGCATTGGCAATGAATTCAAAATGACGCGTCTCACCCTGAATGATACAACCGAGGCAAATCACCCCGTTAAGTTTCGGAAACTTATGGAGTGCCATATTGGCGGCAGTGGGCAGTTCAAATGACCCGGGAACATCATAACGCAGAATATTCTCTGGTCTCAAACCGGCATCCTGCAAGACTTCTACGGCTCCATCGAAGAGCGTATTGGTGATGTCGCTATGCCATTTGCTGACCGCAATGACAACACGGTCGTTGCGGTGGTCATGGCCACCGTCATAGGTAATCTCAGAAAGGTCGTGGGCAGAATTGCTCATTACTCTGAAACGCGGCCGAGGTATTTGTCAATCCGAAGACCTTCGGAACTGTTTGGGTACACTTCCTTGATCTTCTGATAAAGAGAGCGTGCTTTACTGAGGTTACCAGCCAGCTCATAATTGCGACCGGCATTGAACAACATGGTTGGTGAGGTCTGATCGTTCTCAGCCGGAATGTTTGCAGCGCTTTCAAAAGTAGATGCCGCTTTTTCGTGGTCTCCCTGCTCTTCATAGGCAAAGCCTAAGGCCATTGCCGTGGACATACCCAACATATTGTCTCCGGCAGAAACAGATTGGAGATAATCAACGCCATCATCAATCAGCCCCTGGCGGACACTGA
>JBCBZF010000742.1:0-3774 GCA_039815525.1 Bacteroidota bacterium
GTGGCAATCTTTGCCCCCTTTCTTTTATGGGCTCAGGACACGGCTGAAAAAGGCCTGGATGACCGTATCAATGATGCCGTTCAGCCCATTACCTCAGCAATCGAGGGTGTGGTTTTTTATTCCATTCCATTAGGTAATGGTGTAAACTTGCCAATCGTTCTGATTGTCCTGATTGGTGCGGCAACCTACTTCACCATTTACTTCAAGTTCGTCAACTTCACCAAGTTTGGTCTGGCCATCAATGTGGTGCGGGGGAAATACGACAACTCGGCTGGAATTGAGAGTGATAAGCCCAATCTGGTTGATGGTGATGACCCGGACACCATTCGTAAAGAAGGTGCAGAAGGGGAAGTAAGTGCATTTCAAGCTCTGACAGCTGCACTCTCCGCTACCGTCGGTTTAGGGAATATCGGTGGCGTGGCCATTGCGATTGCAGCGGGTGGCCCTGGCGCGACTTTTTGGATGATCATGGCTGGTTTGCTAGGTATGGCCTCAAAGTTTACTGAATGTACCCTTGGGGTAAAATATCGTGATGTCGGACCGGATGGAACGGTCTATGGTGGTCCGATGTATTATTTGACCAAGGGATTGGCTGAAAAAGGCCTGCTGGGCTTCGGAAAAGTCCTCGCGATTTTCTACGCCATCATGATGGTCGGCGGTTCCTTTGGTGGTGGAAATATGTTCCAGTCCAATCAGGCAGCGGCCCAGTTTAATGCGATGATCGGTGCAACTTCACCCTATGCAGGAACCATTTTTGGCGCCATCATTATGGTACTGGTGGCGATTGTGATCATTGGCGGTATCAAGCGTATCGGTCAGGTAACTGAGCGCGTGGTACCATTCATGGTGGGTATCTACGTTGTAGCAGCAGTCGTGATTCTGCTAATCAATATTCCGGTTCTGCCAAAGGCAGTCGGCATGATCTTTAGCGGAGCATTTACGCCAGAAGGCATTGGCGGTGGTTTCCTTGGGGTATTGATTCTCGGTTTCCGCCGCGCGGCTTTCTCCAACGAAGCCGGTGTGGGTTCTGCTTCCGTGGCACACTCCGCCGTAAAAACCAAATATCCTGCTTCTGAAGGCATTGTGGCCCTGCTGGAACCATTCATTGATACAGTGGTGGTTTGTACCATGACGGCTCTGGTGATCATTATCACCAATATTGACGGCGGATTTGTGGTCTATGGAGCTGATGGCGGCCTCGACGGTGTAAACCTCACTTCTACTGCATTTGACTCCGTCATCCCCGGATTTTCCTACGTTCTGACCATCGCAGTGGTTTTGTTTGCCTTTTCTACCATGTTGTCATGGTCTTACTATGGCTTACAGGCCTGGAAATTCCTCTTTGGCAAAAGCCAGTTGGCCGATTACTCCTACAAAGCTTTGTTCCTGCTCTTCATTGTCATTGGTGCAGCTGCAAACCTTGGCGCTGTGGTTGGATTCTCCGATGCA
Source organism: Bacteroidota bacterium (assembly GCA_039815525.1). Taxonomy (GTDB): domain Bacteria; phylum Bacteroidota; class Bacteroidia; order J057; family J057; genus JBCAWW01. The sequence goes on from JBCBZF010000742.1 coordinate 1,450, forward strand.
ATGATTTTCGCGATGATTTTCCCGAATATGATCGGTCTGCTGATCCTCGCACCGAAGGTGCGGGAAGAGGTGGGGCGCTACCTCAGTGCTATTGCCAGTGGCTCGCTGGATGCGAAGAAGTAACCGAAACTGTACGATATAAAATGACCCTCACAGAATCTCTGTGAGGGTTTTTGTTTGTGGTTCATGATACTTTATGGCTCGAAACGAAGTGCTCATCGTTGATGCATTTCCACCTCCGAGATGCAAAGTGTTGCGTCTCTACGCATGGAGGGCCACAAATACATCCACCTCCGCATCCTGCGGATTCATGGCTTTTTCACCATAGACCTCAAAATCCGTGATAAAACTCCGGTCCAGATCCATGTCCCAGATATTACTCCAGGTTTCATAGAGCAGACCTTTGGTGAGATCGCCTTTGGCGGTGATGGCTGCGAATGGTCCATTATCAATGTTGATTCCGACCATGCCCTCCGGTACGCCAAAAAGAGAACTGACCTTACATCCCAAAACGGTGTCATATTCGCCGGTATGATCACTCTCAAAATTGGTGTAGAGGCAGTAAATGCTCTGGTCAATTTTGTTGGGGATTCTTTCTGCAATCTGCTCGCCCATAAAGCGCGCCCACAAAGCCGCAATGTCCTGATAAGCCTGACGATTTTGGTTGGTGGTCCGAACGCTGATGCCGATGATGTTGAAAGATTCAATCTGTACTTTTTGCATTGTTTGATGATTTTGAAACAAAGCTAGAAGCGTACAGTGTCATAGGTGTGTCAGGGGTCGGGAGAATATTTTTTCCGGCACATTTCAAAGTACTCCTGCAGGCTGAATGGATGGGGCGTAAAGGCTGTACCGGTGGGAAAAAGCTTTTGCATACAATCGAGCCTAAAGGCCCGAAAGTCATCTCTTTTGCGGCAAAAAGCGATCAGAATCCAGTTTTCTTTGGTACTGTATAAGGCAAAGGGTTCGATTTCTCTTTGGCTGTGTTCCTGCTGTAGAGACAGATAATCCAGTTTCATCACCTGATAGTTGGTGATGGCCGCCTGAAGTTGCATCAGGTAGTTGCTGGTTTTTTCATTGTCCCAATTGTCACGAATCTGAATTCTTTGGGACAAAAGCTCGGTTTTTTCCTGCTGGTTGTGTCGTAAAACGGATTTGATTTTGGTGATGGCCCGGCTGTATTGTTCTGTAAAAGACTGGTCCCGGTTTTGGCGAATCATGTGTTCGGCGGTGATGAGCGCATTGGCTTCCTCCTCAGTGAACATCACCGGTGGTAGTTTGTAGCCCTGCATGAGGGAATAGCCTTTGCCCTCTTCGACCGTGATTGGAATGCCCGACTGTTCGAGGGTGCGGATGTCCCGGTAGATGGTCCTGACACTCACGCCGTATTTGTCCGAGAGCTCGGTCGAGGTGATCAGGCGCTTTGCCTGCAAGTCAGTCAGGATCGCTGTCAGGCGGGCCAGCCTTGGTTTGTCTTTGGCCATAGGTAAAGATAATCATTCATCGGCCTCCACCCGCGCGAGCACTTCTGCCCAGAAGGCATTAAAGCTGCGTTTAGGCTTTTGGCAAAGATAAATCTGGGTGCCGTATTCCCGGGCAATGGGATTGGTGATCCGGCCAATTTCGGTTATGTCATCAAACTCTCCTCTTAAGCGTTCACTGATCCCATCATTGATGTAAATGAAACTCTGAATATCTGGTTCGTAGCTGCGTGGCACCCAATAGGCGAAGCTACCCGCAAAACTCCGTGCTTCTGGTAAGCCGAGTTCATCGCCCATGACTGTTACCGCCCCGGCTTCCCAATAACCCTCTCCGAAAATGAGGCAACTTTCTTTGTCTTCGACCATATCCCAGGCCGTTTTAACATGCGCCACGATTTCATCCCAGCCAATCATATCTGCATAATCCTGCGGCAAGGCATGTTTTTCTCCATCTTCATGAATCCGACCTGCATCAATGCCCCAAGCTTCCATTTGATCAAAATAAGCGGCGAGTTTGTGTGGCGGCATGGTTGGAATCCCAAAAGGCAAGATCGGAATGGCAATGGCAAAAAAGAGGCTGATCAGCGCAAGCTGTGGAACCTTGGTGCGGATGATCTTTTCCAGAAATACACTACCCGCTGCCATCAAAACCGGATAGATTCCCGCAGTGTAATAGCTTTTGCCCTTTAGGTAAAACAGCACCGTAAACACAAATAAAGCGGTCCAGCCAACGATGCGCCAGTTTTTGGCTTCCCGATGCAGTAAAAGAAAACCAAGGCCAATCATTGCCAATACAAATCCGGTCAGATATGTCAGAAATTGTTCCAGTACCAGCGTCCAGCGA
>JBCBZF010000871.1:0-3139 GCA_039815525.1 Bacteroidota bacterium
CAAAATATTGCTCCATACCCTTGGGCTTTGGAACAGTCACTTCTTCAGATATTTTCCCTTGGGCGTAGACCTGGTCCTGCAGCCGCTGATCTACCTCTACGTCGTTGGCTTGATTCAACCAAAGACGAGGGGTAAAACCTGGCTCCTGCACTTCGTTCCATTCATCGCCTCAGAAGCCTACTCATTGATTGTATACTTCAATGTGCTGCAGACCACTGACCTCCAGATCAAGGATCAAAAATCATTTCCTCCGGCCTCAAAAGCTGCCACTTCTACGTACTCTTCAATGCGGGCAGTGAGAAAGATGATATAGGTATCAATCAGTGCGTCATTTTCCCGTAAACGGTAGCAGGTTTCAATGCCATCCAATTCAGGCATGCTAATGTCCAGGAGAATGACATCGGGGGTAAAATGCTTGACTTTTTCGAGCACCTCCAGGCCATTCGCGGCCTTGGTGATCCGGTATCCTTCTGCTTCCAGATTGTACTCCAAAAGATCCAGGATATCGCGTTCGTCGTCAGCGATCAGGATGGATATGTCTTTCATTACCGGGCTGGGAAGTAGGCAAATTAGCTTTGACGACTAAGTTAACAGCCAGATAAGCATTCCGTAAATGGAAAGGTCCAGCGTAGCGATGAAGCGAAATCGATTACGCTTTTGATATCTCCCCTCAGTGCGTTTAATCGCACTTATTAACGATTTTGTAACACTGAAATATCAATCGCATAATGATTTTTTAACTAAAAAATAAAACCTTCCAGCCCACCACCGAGGGCTGCACCACCAAGACTCGCCAGAAAATTGACTTCATCATTGGTGAGCCATCCCCTACGCTGAACGAATGCGCCAAGCACAGAGTCCAGCAGATTCCCCAACAGACCCGCCAGCCCAACCACCACCCATGAGGATTCCCAATTCCATATATAAACCAATCCGGCCATGAGCAAGCTCCCCCCCAGACCGATCAGGCTTCCTTCCAAACTGATCACCCCATCCAGACCACGCTTTCCCGGCTGCATGCTTTTCAGATCCAAATAGCGCCGACCATATAGGTTACCCAATTCGGAGGAAAGTGTGTCTCCAATGACTGTCGCCATTGAGGCAGCCAGAGCCGCCAGGAAGAGCCACTGCTGTTCGGGAAACAGATAGGCTGCGAAGCCACAGGTCGCGGCTGCCCCACCATTGGCAAAAGCATGCCGGAATGACCTGCGTCCCCCCAATTCCTGCTCTAGGCCCAGGGCTGCTTTTTCCTTTTTCTTCCAATGTGAAGCGAAAGAGCCAATCACAAAAAATGCCAGCAGCATCGACAACCCGGCAAAGCCGCCCCCGAAATACATGCCGGTGGCAATGAAGCCGCCGGTGATGGCACCGATCGCATCAATCTTGCCGGAGGCATAGCTCAGAATCATAAACAACAAGATACCACCACTGCCCCAAAGAATGTCTGATGGCACAGTAATCGCATCCGGGCGGACCACCATGATCCCAATCAGGATGGCAAGGATGATAATAGCCAGCCAGGCCAGACGCACTGCCGGAGGTTGTTTCATGCTGAAAGATATGGAATCCCAGTCGATCACCCATCTATTTTGAAAACCAACAGCATGAACCATTTATTCATCATCCTTGCGCTGCTCTTCGGCAGTTGTCAGCTTAACCTTAGCCAGAAAGAAAGCACCCACAATCCATTCTTTCAGCAGCAGATACCGGATTCTCTTGTCGATGATCTGTTTATCAATATCCACAAAGCGGACAGGAGTCTGGAAATCCGTACCGACTCAGTCGTTTTTATGCGTTTTCCAATTGTTTTGGGCCTCAAACCAGAAGGCGACAAACAAATGCAGGGCGACCGAAAAACCCCAGAGGGCCGCTTCAAAATCAGGGATTTGTATCCGCATGATCGCTGGACCTATTTTATCTGGCTGGACTATCCCACTCAGGAATCACGCCGCCGTTTTGCCGAACGAAAAAACAACGGACAGATTCCAGCCAGTGCCAGCATTGGCGGAGAGATTGGCATACATGGGGTACCGGCAGGCCGGGATGACCTGATCAAAAATAGGCAGGACTGGACCTGGGGTTGCATTTCGCTCAACAATACCGATATCCAGACGGTGTACCAGCTTGCCCACCGGGGCATGGAGGTGGTGATTTGGCCGTAGCATTGGTCCGCGGCCAATGCCCAAACGTTTTACCAAAACACAAATAGAGTCCTGCCAAAGGCAGCACTCCATGTGGGTCTGAATAGAATTGAAAATTGTTTAAAAGAACGCAGAATAGGGTTCTATCAGACCGTTTTCTGTATACTTTACAAGCTTTCTTGCTTCAGATAGAATTGGCAAAATGGATCATATCTGAACTCCTGTCCCTCACTGTTCTGTGCATAAGCGTCTACCGTATCTACATTGCCATTGCCTCGGTTGGCGTGCCAGATCAGGCCATCTGCTGCAGTAGCGATGTTGAATATGCCGCTTCCGGGAACAGTTTCCATGAAGGCGAAATCGCAATATCTGTCCATCGGTTCAGTCATCCCATCAATGCGATGGTTTCCCAGATTGTTGGCGTGTAGAAAGTCCTGCCGCCCACCACGACATCTGATGGGAAAGTAAGGTACACCGTTGATCGAAATGGCTTCTGCCTCTACGGAAAAAAGGGTAAACGCATCGAGGTATTCAGAGGTTGTTCCCAACAGACCTGAATTAAGACCATCGAAATGACACCAGGCATTTTCGGCGGTCGTAAAAATCCGATAGGTCTGTCCGGGTACAATTTGTAATACGCGATCTTCCATGATCTTGAGGTTTAAAGGTGATTTGTATTGTGATGAAGCCGTATTCGTTTGACTTCTGAAGCAAACCTAGTCCCAGGCTGATTGGCATTCCGGGAAAGAAATCACCGCTTGTTTCTATTTTCCAGAACCCTTTCTCTACAAAATCTTGAAAAAGAACAATCAAAGGCTCATATTATGGTTAAGCTTGTTTCTAAAATCTCTTCATGCAAGACAGCAAACTGATCGATTTGATCGGCACGGATATCAAAAATGGAAAACTTAGAATCCATGCCATTGAAAATATTGGAAGAGCCACCAAAAAAATATATGTTTCCCTACCCGAAGTTACAGCTCTCGAAAGCTCTAGCG
>JBCBZF010000884.1:0-3090 GCA_039815525.1 Bacteroidota bacterium
CCACCATTGCGTCCGGAATCATCCAGGAAGATCAGGAATTCTATCTCACGGAGCGGATTTTCTTCCGCGGCAATACCCAGCTGGATGCTTCTCAGAAGTTTTTGACCTTTGAAGGGGAAGTGAAAATTGAATCTGAAAACCCTGCCTTTAAAGGGGCCTGGTTCCAGTTCAAAAAGACGGTCGTGAATCCGGATTCTGTCTTTATCCCGATCGAGGAAAACTTTACCGATGCTTTTGGCAACGAACTGACTGTTGGGCTGAATTACATCCCGGATGAGCGGACCTTCTACTCAAACTTCCTGCAGGCGCAGGAAAATGAGGATGATATTTCTGTCATCACTGCTTCTGGTGGTTTGACCTTTGACCGTCGCACCAAGGAATTCCGGATTGGTTCTGAAGCCAAACTGAAAAACCAGAGCTTCAAAGGTTCTACTGTGAGTTTTGACGATGGCAAAAACACCATTACTTCTCAGGGCTTCCTGAAATTTCCCTATGATTTTGAAGACAAGACCATTGGGGTGAAAATGGCCGGTAGCTGGAAAGAAGACTTGCGACAGCGCAAACTGTCTACTGACATCATCATGGACGTAAACATGTCTGTCATCCCGAAAGAACAGTTAGAAAAACTGTCTGACAATCTGTTGTTCCTGACCACTTCCAACAAAGACATCGATTTCAACCAGCAGGCCTTCCTGGAAAGTATTTCAGAGCTGCTGGATGAAAACAAGCCGGGCAATCGTGAGACCCTCAAATTCCTGGAGAACGTCAAAAACGCGATGGTATACACCGATATCAAACTGGCCCGTACCCTGCCGAGTACCCTGTTGTTGTCGAATGTCAACTTCAACTACAGCCGCTCGCAGAGTGCCCTGTACAGTGATTCTGAAATTGGTCTGATTGGTCTTAATGGGGGACCGATTAACAAGAAGATCAATGCCAAGATCGTGTATCGTTTCGGACGGGATGATGGTGAGGAAAAAGACAAAGACAAGTTGAGCATCTACCTTGAGGTGGATGAGTTCAACTGGGTATACTTCCATTATGAAGATGAAGCGGTTCGTACCTTATCGTCCTATTATGATGAGTATAATTATCCATTGCAGGAACTGGTTGACAAGCGAAAAGGCGATTCTGGATATCGCTTTGAAGTGGCATCAGAAGATGAAGTCAGTAAGTTCCGCCAAGACTTTGTGATCAAGTTTATCCGAAAATAGAACCTGTGCGCGTAAGCACCATCGTAGCATCAGTCCCGGGCTGATGCTACTTTTTGTTAAAATGAAATATTTTCAGCCATTCACATGGCTTTTTACTGGACAATATCTATATTTGCATCCCTGAAATCTGAAGAAGACATTTTCATTAGACCATTATGGCTCATCATAAATCAGCAAAAAAGCGAATTCGTCAAAGTGAGACCCGTCGTCTGCGCAACCGCTTCAAGAAAGTAAAAATGCGCACGATGATTAAGAAACTGCAGAACACCACCGATCATGGTGAAGCTGCTCAGATGCTGCCTGAGGTAATCAGCACCATCGACAAAAATGCCAAGGTGAACATTTTGCACAAAAACACCGCTGGCAACATGAAGAGCAAATTGACCAAGTACGTCAACAGCCTCTCCGCTTAGGTTGACGCTGTAACGTCTTGTTCAGATAAATCAAACGGATCATCCCTTGGGTGATCCGTTTTTTGTGCTTTGTCCCTATTTCTAGGGACAAACGGTGATTTACCTTTTGCAAGCAAGTTTCCATGGCGCATTGCCACGGCCTGGTGATCTTGCCTGCAAATACACAGCATGAACCATTATACACACACGCCCATCAACGCATGGGCCGTAGAGGAACGCCCACGTGAAAAACTGATGCAAAGAGGCCTGAACGCCATGACAGATGTTGAGCTGCTGGCACTCATCCTTGCGACAGGCACGCGCTCTTATTCCGCCATCGATCTGGCCCGCAGCCTGCGGGAGCATTATGGCAGCCTCAAAAAGATGTCACAAGTAAGTGTTCGGGACCTGATGCAACACCGGGGGATCGGACAGGCCAAAGCCATTAGTCTGGTGGCCTGCTTTGAATTGGGCCGTCGTCGTGAAACCGAGCAATCTGAGAATGTACAGGTGCGACACTCAGCGGACGTTGCCTCCTTCATCAGCCCTGGTATGAAGGACCAGCTCCAGGAGGTGTTTGTGGTCGTATTTCTCAATCGAAACCATCAGGTTGTCGGCCAGAAAGAATTGTTTCGAGGTGGGGTGGCGGCAACCATCATTGATCCCAAGCTGGTCTTCCGGGAAGCCATGCACCATCTGGCCAGTGGCATCATCGTGGCACACAATCATCCTTCTGGCAGTCTGACGCCCAGCAAAGCCGATATTGAGATCACAAAGAAGCTTGCTGAGGGCGGGAAATGGTTTGATATCAAACTGCTGGATCATCTGATTATTTCTGACAAAGGCTATTATTCATTTGCGGATGAGGGACTGTTGTAAAAAGATTGCATGAATTCATGTGGGAAGGCCTAATTTTGTCGCATGTTACAAACGCTTTCCTCCCGTCAGCAAGCCTGGCTGATTTATGTATTATTGGCCTTTGTCTGGGGGAGTTCCTTTATCCTGATCATGCGGGGCCTGGATGTGTTCTCAGCCTGGGAAGTCGGGGCCATTCGATTGGTCATTGCCGGTTTGGTGATGCTGCCTTTGGTGATTCATCGAATCAAAGAAGTTCCCAGAGAAAAGTGGAAATATATCATATCGATTGGCATCCTTGGCAATGCCTTACCGGCAGTTTTGTTCCCCCTGGCAGAACTTCACATCAACAGTGCCAGCGCAGGTGTCCTGAACTCATTGTCATCCGTTTTTACCCTGGTGTTGGGGATGTTGTTCTTTGGGCTTCAATTTACCCGGTTTCGGGTTCTAGGGGTTTTCATCGGGCTAATCGGCGCCGCGGCTCTGATCCTCGGCGGAAGCGAAAAACTTGATGCCCATGAGCACATTCCCTATGCCCTACTGGCAGTAGTGGCAACCATTGGGTATGGACTCAGCACCAACATCATCAAAAAGTACCTTCAGGACGTGCCGACTCTCCTGGCTTCGGG
>JBCBZF010000369.1:0-6292 GCA_039815525.1 Bacteroidota bacterium
GCACGGTCGAAATCCTCTCGACCCATGACCAGATTCTCGGTGGCCCTGATGGTCACACTTGATTTTGGGTTGGGTATGCTTGTGTCAGCCCTTTATCTGGCCTTTCACAATGAAAGAGCACGTCTCTTCTGGGTTCCAGGCATTCTCTCATTGATTGTAGCGGGAGGTTTTTATTCTTTCTCTGCCATCACAGATTATGTGTGTGAGGAGTTTGGAGATAAAAAAGCGCAAATCGAGCTCCTCGTCGAACTGGGTCCCGATGATGATATCTCAGAGATCAAAGACATTTTGAATCGCTACGGCGCCAAAGCGCACCGGGCTTTCCCCAATGTAGACCTGTCTGAAAATGAAGATCTCGCACAGTATTACGTGGTTAGGGTTGATTCAATTCACAAAGATATGCTGAGCATGCAGCTCAGAAAGGATCGTGAAAACGTGGATCAATTGGAAGTCAATAATCCTGTCAGCCTTTTCGAGCCCATTGCCACCGAAAGAAATCTCAAGAAAGACATCAAATTTATCGCCAATGATCCATTCCTCAACAAACAATGGTTTGCTGATAAGTTGGATTACAATGGTGTATATGATTTGCTAAAAGGTAAAAAGCCAAAGAAAAAAGCCAAGGTTGCGATCGTCGACACGGGTGTGGACAAAGATCATGAAGACCTGAAAGGCATTTATCAAAAAAGTGGAACAGACGGAGATTATGATCTCCATAGCCATGGTACGCACTGTGCTGGACTGGCTGGTGCAGCCACCAACAATGGTGTCGGCATTGGTTCCATGAATTTTGATGGTACATATATTACCATCACTGGCTACCCTGCTCTTGATGACTACGGACGCGGTGATAACCGCCGGGTAGCCAAAGCCATCATTGATGCAGCCGAAGGCGGCGCTGACGTTATCTCCATGTCTCTGGGCGGCTATTCTCCCATCCCACCAAAAGTACAGGTAGATGCGGTCAAATACGCCAATAAACTTGGCGCCATCGTTGTGGTCGCCGCCGGAAACAGCAATGCCAACGCAAAACGTTATTCTCCTGCCAATATCAAAGGGGTAATCACCGTTGCCGCAGTCGATGAAAATTTAAATAAAGCAGTATTCTCCAATACCAATCAGGATCTAAAGATGCCGATTGCCGCCCCAGGTGTCAACTGTCTTTCTTCTGTCCCTGAAAGCAAGTATCAAGAGTATAGTGGTACCTCCATGGCTACGCCGGTGGTTGCTGGTCTCCTTGGTATGATGAAAGCTTTCAATCCTGACCTCACGACCCAGGATGCTTACAACATCATGAAAAAATCAGGTTTGGGAGTCAGAGACTCCAAAAAGATCGGAAAACTGATCCAGCCAAAAGCTGCTTTGAAGGAGGTTTTGAAGTAAAATATTTTGTCAAAAAGATATGAGACCAGCCAGATTTATGTAGTCTGGCTGGTCTTTTTTTGGTCCAATCTGATATTTGTTTATTTCTCCCATAATGCCGGCCAACGCTTGCGAATCCATTCGGGTGAACGCTTCAGTGGCGGTAGCAAAAGAGAAGGATCTTTTTCCGGAGACATGCGATACCCTTCAAACATCCGGAAGTGGAGAAAGCGATCAACACTGACTTTTTTCTCTGTCTTCAGATTGGCCTGACAACGCAGATCTTGCAGCAGCTCCCGCACTTGTCCATAAGGGAAAATAGCCAGGACATGCTCTCCTCGCGCACTATTGGGATCATTCCAAATCAGTCGAATGAATTTAATTCTCAGAAAATCCCGGGAATCACGACTCGAAAAGCCTTCTTCAACCACAATGTCAATGCTTTGATTGAGCCATTCCCAGCCCAGATCCTCCAGATAGATATCTCCACTGATTTCTTCCGGCCGATACCCATTTAAAGCCAATAGGTCATATGTCAAATCAAAGTAATCGTAACGCCGCCTTGGATTGGTCGGATGTCCAGCCATTACCTGCCCGGTCCGCAAGCCTTCCAATAGAGCCATGACCATTCCTTTTTGATCCGGGAGCCAGCCTGCCTGCATCAGACCGGGCTGAACGGGGATACTCGCTTGTGTCAGAGGTTGATTGGCGGGATGATTCAGGTTGAGACGAAAAAGAAGCAGATTACGATAAAAATCGGATTGCCTTGTGCCAGCTGGTAAGGATTCCTCACTTGGATCTGGCTTCTTCTCTACATGTACATAACCCACACTGTCTTTGGAACTAGCAGGTGGTTGTGCAAAAACAAAGACAGGATAGCATAACAGTAGCAGGAAGAAAAAGCGGGAAGCATCGTTCATACAACATCAACGTAGCAGATCAGTGGAAAAATACTTTTGTTGCGCCATTTCCAAAACGGGCCGGATCAGCTGATTCAAAAGATTTGACATGTGGTGCCGCTTTCAGGGCTTCAATCACAGCTGATTTCAAGGTGCCATTTCCGATTCCATGGATCAAAACCATTTCATCATAATCTTCCAAAGCAGCTTCTCCCATTGCCTCCTCCAACCTTCTGATCTGGGTGCGAAGCATATCCGAAGGAGACATCTGTAAAGGATCAGCAACCAATTCCTCAATGTGCAAGTCGATCTCCGGTACAATTTTCGGTTTGGACTTGTCCCGATCCCGAATCCGGATAAAATCACTTTCTTTCAATTGATCAATGTCGGCCTTTTGTTTAGAGCTACGCAAAGACTTGATCCAGGCATTGTCAGTCACCGCCTCGACAAAGCGTCTGGGCTGTTTGAGATCCTTACTTGTCCAGGGAATCTCAACCACTATAGGTGTGTGCGGATGTCCTGGACCCGGTTTGAAGTGCAGGAATTGGATGTAAAATGCTTTGACTTTCCCCAGGTCTGAAGCCCCGACCTGAGCCAGCTTCATTTTGGCACCGCTGTCCAAGTGTCCGGCAGCGAGACCTTGATACTTTTGTTTGATTCGTAAATACGCACTGAACAAAATCTCGATGGGTTCCGGATTGACGAGGTATAAATCATAGCGATCCGTTTCATCCGGTACAATCACCAGGCTCACCTCCAGCACAGAAGTCCCCAGGACCCGGCTTTGCTGTTTCTTTGGGGCAGCAGTTTCGGAGCTCTCCCCCCCACCAATGAATTTCCCTTCAGATTGATCAACCGGAATAATTTCGTCTACATGTAAGTCAATGGGAAAATCATCCCCAAAATCTACCTCCACATGATTTCGGTCAATCAAATTGGTGATGATGCCTTCTCCAGTCTCATGTAAATACCGTACTTTTTGGCCAACCCGGAAATTCATATCTGCGCGTAATCAATTGAGAAGGAAAACTACAATTCAGACCGCATTTTCTCAATTCTAATCATGCTTTGTCCATTGATTCAATCAAAATAACCATTCACACAATCAAATATACCATTCAGACACCAAAAGAAACCATTCATACTAAGCTAACAACCGTTCGCGCAATTTATTGAATCCTTTTTCTCTCAGCCCCGTTTTTGATCATATACCATAAAACATTGATCCAATGCAAATTTTCCACCAAACATATCGACTCCGTCTGAAGCCAGCTTCAGGAACTGGGAATTTTGCAGAGGGAGGCGACGTCAACTTTTCAGGGTATGTACGATGGTTTCAATGAAGCCGTAACAAATTAAACTGTACATACCCGAGCCAAAAGTGTTCGGGTTTTTTTATGCCCAATACGTACGCCAGGGGATTTCCTAAGTCATATTCAGACCGATAGCCAAACCGGCATCTCGGAGACGCGCGATCTTGTTCCGATCATCGAAGGGGAAAAGTATGAGACTTTTACTCATCTACTCGGAACAGACTGACACAGCAAGACAACTATTTGTCACAAGATTTATATGCGTTCTTTTTGTTGAGGGGAAATCAGGGAATCCGGGGCTTCGGCCCCGGTGCACCCTGCTCACACAAAAGCGCCCACGCACTTTGACATACAGCTTCGGCACCAAAAAAATCATCAGTTGGCAGGATACAGTACGGCAGTTCTGGACTGGTCCTTTGCCAACTGCATACTAAGACACGACACATTTTTTTGCACAATCGTGAACCCGGCGGTTTTAACCGCCACTTTTTGAAAACCATATCATTATTCATACCCCGGTCTCCTAAACAAAAGGAGGTAGTCATATTCAAACATGAAAGGAGCCGGGGGCATTTTTTACACCATGCAAAGACTCACAAACTGGTTGGTTCAACTTTGGTTGCACAACCGTACCCGTCGGCACGACGTGCTTGACCGGGCCCGTCCAGCCCCTCCGGATACTTGTCCGGAACCGGGCTGCAACTATGCGACATAAGGCATTTTCTCTGGCCACCCTTGAGATGTGCCAGCCCATGATCTGCCAACGGCAAGATCCCTGTAAAACCTTGGATAGTTCACTCTGGTGAATAAAAACACAGCTTTTTCCTGATAATTCTTACATCCATTGATCCGCCAATTTTTACCACTGAGCGAAAATTGCAGGCCGCACGGCGCTTTTTTGCCCCATCGCATTCAATTTTTGCAAATATTTGGTAGAGAGTTTGATCGATTTCTCACATTGAAGGGAAGAAATTGAAGGAGTATCAAACGGGATCAGGATCCGATGGTTTTACACTTTCCTGCTTACGGGAAGATCGGAACTAAGATTTTTTCCGTCCTCTGATGTTGAAACTTTTTGAGAAACAACGAAGATGAATACGCCAAAACAAGTACTTAAGCCGCAAATGGAGCAGGAAATCGTCGCCACCCTTGTTTACAATGGAAAAATCGCGGCCATCAAGCTTTATATGAAATATGCGGACTGCCGCCTTCGCGATGCGAAGCAGGCAGTAGAAAAGCTGGCGCTTGACATCGAACCAGGTCAGGCCAGTTGACATAGAATCACCTACTTTTTTTGATACATCCGGTGCCTCTTTTCAGAGGAACCGGATTTTTTTGTGCACAAGCTGTTGCAATATGCTCCCCAGGGAGCAAGACTTCAAATATGCAATCTATCATGGATCAACGTATCCGAAGCAAACGGCTGATTTTGCGCAAACCGCGCATCGAAGACGCCAAAGACATTTTTGACCGCTATACCCAGGATCCTGAGGTGAGCCGCTTTGTCAGCTGGCAAACGCACCAGAAACTGGCAGATTCTGAAGCATATATGGAACAGGCAATCGCGGCCTGGTCCAACGGGCCACACCGTCCATATGCCATTGAATTACAGCAGGAACCGGGAATCATCGGGATGATCGCTGCACGATTTTTCCAGGATTTCCTGGTCAATTTAGGGTTTACGCTCGCACGGAAACATTGGAACCATGGCTATATGACTGAAGCTGTGGCGGCTATTATACAGCATTGTATGAGCCATTCTCACATTTTCCGGGTAGAGGCCACCTGCGACATCGACAACATTGGTTCAGCCCGTGTGATGGAAAAGGCAGGGATGCAGTTGGAAGGAATTCAACGTAAAGCAATGATTCTTCCGGCTTTTGGGCCGATCCCCCGGGACATGAAAATGTATGCGGTCATAAAAGAAACATCACAGAATTTTCAAGATGGCAAAGATTAAAAAAAAACACCTGATCCGCATGGGTTTTGAGGCCAATGAGGCCATCAAAGCTGCGCTGGCGATCATGGATACAGAACAATATCGCCGCCTGGGAAGGGTCAATAAAATGGAGATTCTTCAGGCTGTTTTGAACCAGCCTGAGCAGTATATCAAACATCAACATCTTGGGCCGATTGCCCTTGGACTGATCACAGAAGATCAGTGGGATCGGGCACCACAATTTCCGGAGATGCGGGCAGAAAAGGTAGCCACCCATATTTATGGAGAAGCTGGCATTGATCCCGGCGCCATTCATCAGATGTATGTGGCCTCCAAACTTCCAGTCGCACAGCAAGCCGCTCTGATGCCGGATGCCCACCAGGGATATGGCCTGCCAATCGGCGGCGTTCTGGCAACGGACAATGCCGTCATTCCTTATGCAGTAGGTCTGGACATTGGGTGCCGCATGGCTTTGTCGGTCTTTGATCTGTCCGAAAGACAGTTTTCCAGACATCGATACCAGTTGGAACAAATGCTCAGGGAACATACATTTTTCGGAGCAGGCCGCGGGCCAAAGAAACCAATGGCTGATGCAGTACTTGAACGGTCCGAATTCAAGGAAATCCCCATTGTCCGAGAACTGCATCGCAAAGCAGCCAAACAAATTGGTTCATCCGGCGGTGGCAATCATTTTGTGGAGTTCGGCCTGGTCCAGATCACTGATCCAGACAATGAATGGGCTTTACCTACCAAAACCTATCTTGGTATTCTCTCTCACA
>JBCBZF010000500.1:0-5218 GCA_039815525.1 Bacteroidota bacterium
TCCAGGCTGATTTTAGCTACAATGCTGAATGGGATCCCAAACACCGACGCATCAATCCCGATTTGGCCGGAGGTGCCATTCTGGATGTGGGTGTTTATCCCATCGCACTTGCCTACTGGCTCATGGGAAAAGAACCTACCAGTGTCAGCAGCACCGCCCTGATCGGCAAAACCGGTGTGGACGAACAATCCGCATATTTGTTTGGATATGATCAAGGTGAGATTGCCGTTTTGTCTTCAGCCGTCCACACTGATGGTCCCAAGGAAGCCGTTATCATTGGGGAAAAGGGACGCATCCGGGTTCCGCTGTTTTGGAAAGCAGACACCGCCATTTTTGAAGCAGGAGATGAGGAAATCGAACGTATCCACCATCCATATCCTGCATCCGGGCTTCAATACCAGGCCGCAGCTGCCATGGAAGCTTTACGTGCCGGTAAAAAAGAAGAGGAAAAAATGCCCTGGAAGGAAAGTCTCCGCATCATGCGGATGATGGATCGTTGTCGACAGCAGTGGAATATGCGCTACCCCTGGGAAGCTTAATTAAAAGGGTTCATCCTGTCAGGTTCTGAGAACCTGACAGGATTTTATTTAGGACAAATAGTAACCAATCCGCAGGATCTCAGCGAACACACCAGCTGCCGTTACCTCAGCACCTGCACCAGGACCTTTGATGACCAGCGGGCGTTCATTATAGCGTTCTGATGTAAAAACAATCATATTATCAGAACCGGAAAGGTTGAAAAACGGGCTACTCTCGTCTAATTCTTGCAACGAAATAAATGCTTTGCTGCCTTCCAGTGTCGCAATAAAACGGAGCACTTTACCAGCTTTTGCAGCTTCAGCTCTTCGTGCTTCAAACTGTTCATCTGCAGCGGCCAAAGCCGCCATGAAGGAAGGGACATCAGGTGCGTCGAGGCAAGCTTGAGGCAGAATATTTTCGACCTCAATTTCATCAGCTTCCATCATCAGACCTGATTCACGGGCGAGAATCAACAATTTCCGACCAACATCTTTCCCACTCAAATCAATGCGGGGATCAGGTTCAGTAAAGCCTCGCTCCCCAGCTTCTTTCACGATATCACTGAAGCGAATACCCTCACGGAAGGAATTAAAAATGAAAGAAAGGGAGCCGGAAAGTACGCCTTCGATCCGCAGGATACGATCGCCACTATTGATCAGATCATTGAGGGTCGTCAACACTGGTAAACCAGCCCCTACATTGGTTTCGTAGAAAAATTTAACATTTCGTAGATCAGACAGATTTTTCAGGCGGACATAATCCTGAAATGGTCCACTCACCGCAACCTTATTCGGCGTAGAAATGGAAATAGAGGCGTCCAGAATCTCCGGGTAAAAAGCCTCAATCCCATCATTGGCAGTATTGTCAACAAAAACACTATTGGGCAGATTGAGATCAATCATCTCTTTGACAAACGCCTTCAGCTCTGATACCTGACCAGATTCAAACAAGCGTTCCCGCCATTGATCCAGTCCAATTCCATTTTCATCAAATACCATCGTTTTGGTGTTTGAAAGCGCGACGACATTGAGCTCGACAAACTGATGCTGGCGCAGATAATCAGCTTGCTTCCGGATTTGTTCCAATAAAGCAGAACCAATCAGACCAACCCCTACAATAAACAAATTGAGTACATAATGATCCGCCAGAAAGAAAACATCATGCACTGCCTGAAGGGCTTTGGCTTCATCCTGCTGTCGGATCACAACTGAAATATTCTGTTCTGATGATCCCTGAGCAGTTACAATGATATTGACGCCATTTTTGCCTAAAGCCTGAAAAAATTTACCGGAGATACCAGGGACGGATTTCATTTTGTCCCCAATCACCGCCACAATGGCAAGCTCTTTGACCACGTTCAGCGGCTCGATGACTTTGGCTTTGATTTCCAGATCGAATTCTTCCTCAATAGCCTGGCGGGCTTTTTCAGTATCAGTGGGTTGGATGGCAAGCGAAATGGAGTGCTCTGATGAACCCTGGGTAATCAGAACTGCATTGATGTCGTGAACGGACAACACATTGAAGAGGCGGGAAGCAATAGTAGACGCACCATAAAGCGCACTTCCTTCCAGGGTAATCAGTGAAATGTTGCTGATGGACGCAATTCCTTTTACGGTGCCTTCCTCTCCACCTGCCGTTTGACTGATCAGGGTCCCTTCATCTTCTGGTTTAAAGGTATTTTTGATGCGGATGGGGATTGCTTTCTCCATCGCAGGCTTGATCGTAGGTGGATAAATGACTTTGGCACCAAAGTGAGACATCTCCATGGCTTCACCATAACTCATTTCTCTGACGGTGATTGCCTGCCGTACTTTGCGTGGATCGGCGCTCATGACACCGCTTACATCAGTCCAGATTTGGATTTCTTCGACTCCCAGGGCTGCGCCAAAAATTGCTGCCGTATAATCAGAGCCCCCACGCCCCAGGGTCGTGGTAATCCCATCATCCGTAGAAGCAATGAACCCAGTAATGACAGGGATTTCATCTCCATGGGCCGCAAAATCAGCCTGGATATTGGCATAGGTTTGATCAAAGATGACCCGTGCTGAACCGTAACGATCATCAGTTCGGACCAGGTTCCGCGCGTTGAGAAATCGCGCTGAGGTACCATAGCTATTCAATACCTGACTGAGCATAAAGGCTGAGGCTCTTTCTCCAAAACTCTGGATATAGTCCATCGTCCTTGGCGTGAGATCCCGGGTCAGATACAAGCCCTTCAGCAAATTGCCTAACTCTACCTGGCCGTCAATGATTTCTTCCAAAATGGCGGGATGGCGATCATAATCACTGATGAGTTCGTCGACCACCTTACGGTGGGCTTCTGAAAACAGCTCCAAATCCTGGAGATAGTCAGTACTGCCGCTGGCTGCGATCTCGCTCATCCGAATGAGCCGATCCGTCATGCCACCCATGGCAGAAACCACGACCGCAAATGTTTCTCCGTTCTGAGCCAATGACTGGATGAGTTTGGCTACATGGTTGATTCTTTCGGCGCTGGCTACAGACGAGCCACCGAATTTGAGGATTTTCATGTTAAAGACAATTACCTACGGCCGGGGGAATGAGGCGAGGCAAAGATAGAATTGTTTGGGGAATATTGACTTCTCTTAGTCGAAAAAATCACAGCCGCTGCAACGCATGACGGCAGCGGCTGTGAAAGAAGGAATGAACGATTTTATTGAACCCGGATCTTCTGAACCGTGGAGCCCTTGGTTGACAGAACTTGCAACAGATACAATCCAGAGGGGAGTTCATTGAAGGAAAATGTCAATTCTTGTTCTCCGGAAAACACTGGTTGAGCCTGTGTTTTGAGTACTTTCCCTTCAAGGCTCAACAGACGAATCCTTAGCTGGCCGGCATCCTGCAACATCAATTTGCTGGTTATTTCTTTCCCCGTTTCTACGGGATTGGGAGACCATGCTTGTAAGAGTACTGGACCAGCCAATGCTTCCAGGTCTGTGGTAACACCATCTGGATTATAAACGGCTACTCCACCACCAGTGGCGAGCCAGGTGTGGCCAGTCTGATCAAAGTCGATTCCACGGATTCTATTGTCAGGTAAATCGGAAGTAGCAGTAGTAAAGACAGTCATGTTGACCAAGTCGAAATTTGCGAGGCCGCCTTCAGTCCCAACCCAAATCAGATCGTTTTCATCCACTTTCACGACATTCACCTGGTCATTGGGTAACATGGAGTTGCCTGCATTATAGGCCGTCCAGCCAGTCAGAGGATCACCAACCGCCAATCCGGCATCGGTGCCTATGACCATGTCGCCATTGGCCAGCAGATCAATGCTATTGATGCGATTATCCGGCAAACCGGTGGATGTCGTCATGTTCCAGCTGGTCCAGTTGTTCCCGTCAAAGCGGGCCAGTCCGCCCTGGAGATTTCCTTGTGGATCACATCCAATCCAGATATTCCCCTGCCCGTCTTCGGCAACAGTGTTGACGATATTGGATGGAAAAAATGGGGTATTCCCAGTATTGAACTCAGTGTAATTCATGCCATCATAGAGCACCAAACCATCGGTAGAGGCAAACCATTTCTGGTCAATGGAATCCACCAGCATGCGCTTGATATTGGCCTGAAAATCCTTCGTCCAGTTACCGTTTTCGTAGCGAGAGATGCCATTCTGAAAGGCACCTGCCCAGAGCACCCCAGCACCATCTGGCTGGGCAGCAGCCAGGAAATTGGGTAGAACACCATTAATCGTCAAGGAATTAGCTGTCCAGACGCCATTATTATAAATGCCCACTCCGCCAGAAGTAGCAGCATATACCTGCTCATTCGCAAGCACATAGACATCGTGGCAATTGTTATTGGGCAGGCCTGAATTTCCTGAGTCAAAGCTTAGCCAAAATACCTGTGCGGTTAGGGAAAACTGCGTCAGCAGGAGGAAAAGCAACAGGGTAATGGTTCTCATATAAATTGGATTGATGTTTGTTTTTCAGATCGAACGCGCAATTTGATCCATTGGTGTATTGAATGCCGGCTTATTTTTCTCCGAAATCTTACATGCGGGTGGATTGCGATTTTATGTTTTTCTGGTTGGGGACAAGCAGATCAAGCTGTAATTTCCCTTTTTCAAATGAAATCAGGAATCCGGTATGCGTTTACTAACAACTCTACTCCTACTCACTTATTGCTTTTATTCGCCCGCAATATTGGGGCAAAAGAAGAAAAAGAGCAAGTCAGTGGAAAGTGAAACGAAGATCACATCCACTATTCCAGCCTCCACATTAAGCGGGCTAAAACTCAGAAACATCGGACCAGCCCTCACGTCCGGACGGGTAGCAGACTTTGCTGTCAATCCAACCAATCCATACGAATACTATGTAGCAACTGCTTCAGGTGGGGTGTGGAAGACTGTGAATGCGGGGGTAACCTATCAGCCGATCTTCGATGGACAGGGTTCATATTCTATTGGATGTGTGAGCCTTGCCCCTTCAAACCCCCACACAGTTTGGGTGGGTACAGGAGAAAACAATGGTCAACGCTCAGTTGCATATGGTGATGGAGTGTATAAGTCCCAGGACGGTGGAAAGTCATGGCAACACATGGGTCTCAAACAATCCGAGCACATCGGTATGATCACCATTCATCCCGACAATGAAGATGTGGTTTTTGTCGCTGCTCAAGGGCCACTCTGGAGTGAAGGTGGAGACCGAGGCCTGTACAAAACGACTGATGGCGGCAAGAA
>JBCBZF010000593.1:0-4623 GCA_039815525.1 Bacteroidota bacterium
CGTTCATAATTCAGTTTTTTGGGATGAATGATGAAGGCAAATAGGGGAGAGGGATAAATAAAAACGTCCGGAATGATGATTCCGGACGTCCAGATTGATCAATCTGTCTTTTGAGAATTAATCCAGGCGTTCAAATTTGAGCGTGTGGACGCTGTCTCCTTGTTTTGTCATGATACGAAGCAGATAGTAACCCGCTGCAATGCGGGATACATCAAAGCTTTGTAAGGCTGTACCTTGCACCAGCATGCGCTGAGGCGCATGCACCTGGCGTCCACGGATGTCCACGATGCTCACCAGAATGTCCAGTGCTTTGTCGCTGCTGAGTTCCAGGTTCAATTGGTCCCGGGTAGGATTGGGGTACAGTTTATAATCAACATTTGCTGCCAACTCCCGGTCGATACCGACCGATGTCTCCTCAGGCTGGTGAAAACCCTGGGTGAGGGTGAAGCTTCCACTGCTCGCCGTTTGAACCACCGCTTCTCCCAAAGTATAGGAAAGCTGTGGATTGGCGCTGCCAACACTGCCAATTACCTGCCGGCTCAGGGTCTGTGCGGCCAACTGGCTCAGACAAAAAACCGAGAATGCGAAGATGAATACTGTCTTTTTCATGTTATTTGTCTTTAAGCGCTTGAATTTCTGCTTTGAGGGCCTGGATTTCGGCTTGCTGTTCCTGAATGGCCTTTACAAGATAGGGAACCATACCGGCATAGTCTACCGCCTGGAAATCCACCTGTGCACCGGGTGTGGCACCACCAGCTACTTCTTCCTCTGTGATCTCTGGTTGAGTTGCTTTTTCCACCAGCTCAGGCATAACCTCCGCGACATTCTGAGCGACAAAACCAGTGCGTTCGCCTTTGGGGAGATTCATGTGTGGCAGTTCATCCCGCTTATAAGTATAGTTACTGATTTGGAGTTGCATCAGCTTGTCCATGACAGAACCACTGGGTCGCACGTCATTTTTCAACTGAAAGTCTGAAGGTTGGTAGGTGCCAGTTGTGAAAACATTTCCAGCAAAATACCCCGCATATTTTGCGCCGGATGAGCTGGAAGAGAAGAACGAACCATATACGCCATAGGTAACACCGGTTCCGTTGTCATTGTCTGCAATGGCCCGCACCCCATAGGCTGCCCCTGCATTACTGGCATCAGAGTTGCCCCAACCATATATGCCGTAGGCAGTTCCGCCAGTGCTAAGTGTTACAGCATAGCCACCATAAACAGTTGTTGCAGAAGCACTGTTTGTTTTATCCAGATCAATGTATACACCATACTGAGTTGGGGCATTGGAGGCAGTCGCGTTGTGGTCAATGAAAAGAGTACGGGAAGACAAATCATCATTTTCGATGTCCATCATATAAAAAGGATTGTCTTCGTTCAGGCCAAATAAGCCGCCTTTTGTCAAGGTGAGGGCATTGTTTCTATTGGCGGATGATGTTCCATTTCCAATGACAAATAGTGGATCGCCTGTGACCCATGTGTTGACCGACCCATTGGTTGCAACATTGTAGCGGCCGATGGTCGTTTGGATATAGGTACTGGACTCGGTTCTGAAACCAGCCGCAAAGCTCAAATTCCCCTTTGCCCGGCTCTGAGAGTTGAAGGCAGCAGAATAGTCTCCACGCGCCACCGGTTCAAACCCCCAGGCGATGCTGTAGAAATCAATGCTGTCTACGGGATTGTAATTGCCAATCCGACCACCGATCAACCCACCCTTGGAGGAATCATAAAAAAGCTTAGAACCAGTCGTGGTCGCATTGTTTCCCCACAGGACATCATCACCCAATCCAATGTGTAAGGGAAAGAGAGGATTGTTTACCCCTACACCAACATTGCCGCTGCTGAAATAAATGTCATTCGAAGCTGTGTTCCAAACCGAGGAAGAAGGAATGGCCACGGAGCCGCCGCCATTGGACAGAACGATATTGTTCCCACTGAGGGTGAGAGTCTGAATCTCGTTGTTAGGGTTGGAATCGTTGTCATTGACTGCGTCATTGAAGGTGCCACCACCATTGGATAAGGTAACAGTATTGCCGGATTTGCTGATGGTCTGAATTTCATTGTTGGGATCAGCATCGGCATCGTCCACTTCGTCGGTAAATGTGCCACCACCATCTGAAAGCGTGACGTTATTGCCAGATTTGGAAATGGTTTGTAACTCATTGTTGGCATCTGCATCTGCGTCATCAGAGATATCATCTCCTGGGCCCCATTCGGTGCCATCCCAGCGCAGAATTTGTCCCACGGCTGGTGTGCCGCTTATATCTGTCAAATCCGCCAGTTCCATATCGGTCGCCAGTTGACTGTAGGGAACGGCCTGAAACTGTGAGGTGTCGATTTTGGAGCCATTCAGCTCAACAATCAAAAATTGTTTGTCGCCTGACCAGTCAACTGCGCCAAAGCTGCCAGACTCTACATTTCCTTTGCCAATGACGAGACTGAACAAGCCAAATTCATTGGTGGTTGGGGCATGTGTTTCCGTGTAGGCATTGTTGCCGGAAGGATCTCCGGTCTTAATCTGGAAACGAATGTTGATGCTGGTGTTGGGTAAAATGGCACCGCCGGCATCACGGGCAACTGCCTGATAATTGAATCCGTCAGTTAGCTGACCAAATACGCAAGAGCTTGCCAAGAGGCAGATAAAGAAGGTGAAAATGTGCTTGTGCATAGGGTTACAATGTGAAATGATGTGGAGGAATATGGAGGTTGGAAGTTCGCAGCGAAATTGTGTTTGGTTCTGAATGGGTGAATGAACCCCGTCAGATGCAAACCAAACATCTATGTAGCCTTTTTTACATAGACGCACATGAAAAAGGAAATGCATTCCTTTCAGTAATAGGTATCGAACGAGGGAAGAATCGTTACCAGAATGTGTAAAAAAAATTAGGCCTGCTTGGATGTGTGCTGCTTTCGCCAGACCGAGGGACTTAGGCCGGTATGCTTCTTAAATTGTTCCTGAAAAGCTGATTTTGACCGGAAACCACTGTCCATGGCAATGCCCAATATGGTCAGGTGACGGAATTGAGTGTCCAGTAGTTTTTGCTTCACTGCATCTATGCGGTATTGGTTAAGGAAATCCGCAAATGAGAGGTTTAGGTTGTCATTGAGCAACTGACTCAACTGATGACTGCTGATGTTGAGTTGTTGGGCCAAAGAAGAAAGACTCAGGTGTTCATCCTGATAGATTTTGTCCTTGTGCATCAACACGTCGAGCTTGCTTAGGTGAGTGGAGACAAAATCCTCTTCCAGGGATTTGCGGACTGCCTTTGGCGCATCAGTCAGTAGGATAATATTTTTCCTGATCTGGCGCATACTCAGATACCCAATGCCATAAATCAAAACTGCTAAAATCAGGGCTGAAAGAGCCTGAACCAATCCTAAAGGTATCCCGCCAAGCATGAAGAGGATTTGCGTCAGCGACAGCGCCAACATACTTACACCGAATAAATAAACAGTAGACTGTTGCCAAGCCTGAAGTCGAGTATTCATGCGCAGGATAAAGAGTAAGTAGATGAATAAGTGTCCATTTCTGAGACCCAGCCAAAGAATTTTGCTGATCCTTATTTCTGCTGAAAGAAAATTATCCATCCAGCCAATCCGATCTGCACTACTTTGGAGCCAAAAGGGCAACAATGACAGGATGATCATGCCTACTGGCACAAAGTGGAGCCATTGAAACCTTTGTTTCTGAAGCCCTCTTTCCTGTCTGATGATCAGGTAAATCAATGGCCCAAAGATGAAATAGAAAGGTTCTTCAATGCGCAGGAATTGAGGCAATTCCTGATAGTATCCGGAGAGATACAAACTGTTTACACAGACCACCACGACACAATCCAAGAGAATAAAAGCCAATAATTGTTTCTTGAGTTGATCCCGCAAATCCAGCCCCATCAAAAATGTAAACAGAAATACCCCCAGACCGAGACAGATAAGCAATAAAACGATGATGATATGGGCAAATATTGGCATGGCTATCGAATCAGCATTCTGCGGATGTCTTCAGTCGTTGCAGGGCGTACTGATGCGCTTTTCCGAACATAAACCCGATCTCGTGTCATGCAGGGTTTATGACTGCTCTCCGAAATCTCCAAAATCACGATGATCCGTTCGGAGTCTTCTGGTACTTCAAAACGGTGGATGGCAAAGACTGGTGCCGGACTGACAGAGGAGGAGATGATACTGGCAAGCCGGGTCTGAATGCTGTCCCATTCGCCTGGATCAATACCTGGAATGGAGCCATCATCGGCAATGCCAATCAGCAACATTCCCCCATCTTCCTGATTGGCAAATCCACAAACTTCCTGGGCGGTTTTTCCATTATTGGGCAATTCCTCTTTAAAGTCATAGGCCTGGGCTTCTCCTTCAATCAGCACTTCACTTAGTGTCAGTCCTAGTTTTTTGATTAAAAACACATCAATCTGAGAATTCAGGTTGGTGATTTGCAGATTCTGTTTGACATCATTGATTCCCAGAATGACAAAAGGATATTGCAGTGGAATGGAGGGGAATCCCAATAGCAGTTCCCGCATATATTCGAAGGTGCCCATGCCTTTGGTGAATTGTTCTTTCAAATGCTCTTGTGGCATAACAATGATGGCAGTGCGAAACTTTCCTGCTTTAATGAAA
>JBCBZF010001014.1:0-2646 GCA_039815525.1 Bacteroidota bacterium
ATACGGGTCTGACAGACGGTCAGCTTGTCTGGCAGTTGGGCGATTTGTCGGCTGGATTGTACATTCTGCGGATCAGTGGAGAAAAGCACGCGGAAAGCCTTCGGATCATGGTAGAATGATTGGCCTTTTGTGTGAATCTCCCTAATTTGTGAGGACAAATCATAGACAATGAAACTCTCTGCAGATCTGGTGGTTGCCAGTCCCCAAGCCTGGATAGGTGCCGTACTGGATGATTTTGATACATTTTTACAAGACCATGCCAATTGTGAGCGTAAAGCATCTGCGATGGCCATGAGTTTTGTCGCAAAGTATCCTGACCGCGTCGAAATCATTCCGGAGCTAATTGAAACTGCGGTAGAAGAGCTGGAACATTTTCAGCAGGTATATGCCATTATGGAGAAAAGAGGGGTGCGTCTGCCAGCCTCCATGGATCAGGATTTGTACATCAAGGACTTACTTTCCCACTGCCGCTCAGGACGGGAGGAGCGCTTCATTGATCGTATGCTGCTTGCATCTGTGGTAGAATGTCGTGGGGCAGAACGTTTTCGGATGGTTTATGAAAATCTGGAGCCTGGAGAACTCAAAACCTTTTATCATCATCTGTGGGCTTCTGAAGCCAAGCATGGGCATATCTTCGTCAAGATGCTGTTTCATTATTTTGAGCAGGCACCGATTTACAAACGTCTGGACGAAATGGTCGCCATTGAAGCAGATATTCTACATGCACTACCAATTCGTCCGGCGCTACATTGATCCATCAAAGATCGGCGGCTGTTTTTGGACTATCTCAATCTGATCGCCTACCCGAATCTTACCATTCCCTTCGTGCAGTAGGTTCATCCCAAATAGGACTTTGTTTCCCTTTTTTCGGTAGCCATGCAAGGTCTTGAGCGGATCCTTCCCCATCTCTCCTGTCGCCTGATCAATGGTCGTAACCTGGCAGCGGGAGCATGGCTTAACACCATAAAAGTCAATCTCTCCCATTCGGAAGTGTGCCCATTCATCTTCTGCATGCGGGGGGGCGCCTGAAAAGACGAAATTGGGTCGGAAGCGATTCATCGGTACACCTTTGGGCAGCTTATCATTGAGATGTTGCAGGGCCGATTCTCCAATAATCAAAAATGGGAATCCGTCCGCAAAACTGACGATTTCACCCTTACGCATAAAATCTTCCTCCACCTTGCGGTGGGAGTTGTCTGGCATATATACCAACTGGCAATTGGTCTCCAACGCTTCTGAAAGCCATTGATTGACCTCCCTGGGTGCGGCATGAACCATACAGGGATCATTCCAAACCTGCGCGGAGGCTTCTGGTGAATCTGCATCCGGCGCACAAAAATCGATCGGTGCAATGTCTTTGTACTTATGGGCAATTCGCAAACCGTCAGGTCGCAGGCCAACCTGGAGGAGCGCCATTTCCGGAATCTGACGCTGAGACAAGAACATGCCTCTGGGATCGACAATCATCCAGCGGCGGTCATTGATCAGTCCGCGATCACTCACGGCGGCTTCTGCCAGGGAGATACCAGCCAGAGACTTGACGGGATAAATGTAAATTTCTGTCAGGACCATTCTCAAAGATAATCAATCTGCCTGTTTCCCCTTTCCATTCTCCATGCCTTTTTTCCTAATTTCACAGCATGGCAGATTCCTTATCTATCCTTGTGCTTTCTCCCAAATTTCCCTACCCGCCCTTAGATGGGGGAGCGGTTGCCATTCTCAACATGATCAAAGCCTTCCAGCAATCTGGGCATAAAGTATCCGTGTTGAGCATGAATACCCCCAAACACCATTTTGATCTGAGAAATCTCCCGGATAATATACGGGGCTATGCAGATTTTCATGCTGTAGAAGTAAACACCAATGTACGCTTGGGAGATGCACTGGCGACTTTTTTGTTTTCAAAGGACTCCTATCACGTTCGCCGTTTTGATTCGACCGCTTTTCGCAATGAGTTGGAAGCGTTATTGGATCGAGAGAAGTTTGATGTAGTTCAATTGGAAACCTTGTTCATGACACCTTATATCGACAGCATCCGGGCCAAAGGGAAGGGCGCGCTGATTGCATTGCGGACGCATAATGTTGAGCACGAGATTTGGACGCGCAGAGCAAGGAATGAAAAGCAACCCATCAAGAATTATGTTTTTTCTGAGACGGCCATGCGAATGAAGCGTTATGAGGAAACCACCTTTTCACAAAACCCTTATGATGTTCTGATCCCTATTTCTAACCGGGATCGGGATGCCATCGGTAAACTGGGGGCTAAGGTGCCGACTTATACCATCGAAGTGGGCATGGACCTCGAGAATTTATGGCAGGAAAAAGTGGAGATGGAGTACCCTTCTGTTTTTTATCTGGGGTCACTGGATTGGGAGCCAAATATTGAGGGGCTGAAATGGTTTTTGAAAGAAGTTTGGCCAAAACTACATCGCCGCTTTCCAGAGCTGCCCTTTTACATCGCAGGCAGGAATATGCCAGGAGACATTGCTCGTCTTAGCAAACAAAATATCCGTCCTTTGGGCGAAGTAGACCATGCCGGGGAATTTATGCTCTCAAAAGGCGTCATGGTGGCGCCCATCTTTTCGGGGAGTGGCATGCGTGTCAAAATTGTGGAAGGCATGGCCTATGGCAAAGCCATTGTTGCGA
>JBCBZF010001134.1:0-2253 GCA_039815525.1 Bacteroidota bacterium
CTTCGTTCATACATCAAAGCCACCTTCTCCATCGGAATGGGAATATGACCCGGGAAATAGCTTTTGTATTTCTCATAAGCGTCAGCCACCATGCCGGTTGAGACGACATTCAGCCGCTGGCCGGGCGTAAATTCAAGTGCTGCAGCCTGGACAAAGCTATGGATGGCCCCATTCACCATGGCCGCACTGGCAGTTTTAACCACCGGATCATCAGCCAATATGCCTGTTGTTAATGTGATGGAGCCGTTTTCTGTCAAATGTTGCCGTCCAATTCGAACCAGGTTGACCTGGCCCATCATTTTGCTACGAATGCCAACGTAATAATCTTCTTCCGATAGCTTGTTAAACCAGTCCCAGCGGGCTTCGCCCGCGGCACAGATGATGGCATCCACCCTTCCGGTCTGGGTAAACAAAGCTTCGATAGAAGCGGTGTTGGCGATGTCTACCTGAAAGGGAGCACTTTTCCGGCCAGCCACCAGAACTTCGTGATCTGTTTGGAAATATTTGACGAGGCAGTTGCCAATGGTACCGCTGCCGCCGATGATGAGGAGCTTCATGTCGTTTATTTTATACGTGAGTCAGAATCTTTGCAAATGCCCGAACCGGAAAAGTACCCATGCCCTCTATCTTCGGTGGGATGGCTGAAAAGGAAAAGCTTTTTCCTCTCAGAGCAGCCAGATTGGTGAGATGCTCCACAATCAGGATTTCTTCACCCAGCAAAATGCTGTGCACCGGGCGCGCTTTCCCTTTGGTGTTGTCGATGTTGTAGGCATCAATCCCGACCAGTTTCGCTCCCTGATCCCGTAAATATTCTGCGGCATCTTTGGTCAAATAAGGGTGCGCACCGAAATAGGCATCCGTTTGCCAGAGCCTTGACCAGCCCGTATGCACCAAAACCGCTTTTCCCCTGACTGCTTTGCCTTCAAAAAAACTGGCATCGATGGCCAAGTGATCTTCGAACGCTGCGTCAATGAGGATTCCCGGCAGGTCTGCGAAAGCAGCCAGCTCTGTCTCCGCCAGATCCTTCCCATCCTCATATCGATGAAAAGGACAATCGATATAGGTGCCTGTATTGGAGACCATGTCGATCCGCGCAATCTGAAAGGTCGAACCGTCATCATAGCTGTCCGCACTTTGTTCGCGGGAGATGAAATCGCAGATCAAAGGTGCTGGTAGCCCCTGATAAGTGATTTCTCCATCTTTAATCGTATGACTCAGGTCGATGTATGTTTCAGGCATGGGAAAGTTTGTATTTATATTTCGGTCATTGTCGAAATGTTTGATTAAAAAAATTAGAGTTGCTCCTGAAGGCTCTGTAAATATTGACTGATCACCGCTTCATTGCGTTTGTAATAGGTCCATTTTCCATGGCGGGTCGGAATGATCAGCCCCGCCTTTTGCATGGAACTGAGGTATTGAGAAATGGTGGATTGAGACAGCCCCGCTTTCTCTCCGATATACTGCACACATACCCCATCATCGAAATGTCCCAGTTCTTTGTGGGGCGGAAAATGTCTGGCAGGCGCTTTGAGCCATTGGAGGATGCTCATTCTGGTCTGATTGGCCAATACCTTATTGATTTCGACGAGATCCATGCTATAAATGTATCGACATTTCGAGGATTGTCAAAATGTTTTATGGGAAATCGGGGTACATGTTTGATATGGAAGGGGCCTTTGCCGAGAAGGAAGGACCTAATGTCGGGAAATCGGTACGTATATGAATCTTACTGCTTCTTCTTTTTCTGTCAAACGCCAGACTTGAAGCGTATCGCCCTGAGTGGCATGCTTATGTACCCAGCTCGTGTCTTTGGGTCGCCATTCACTGGGATTGGTCGTGAAAATTCCGGTTAATTCAGGACCCTGATACATAAAATGATGCTTCCAGTTCTCTGGCCACCTAAGGCTTTGTAGGCGTTGGTATATGATCAACCTCCCACAAGCGTCATAGGTATAGGAATCAGAAATAAGATCTTTCCATACGAGAAATTTTCCCAGTGAGATCTCTTCTCCTTCGCATAAAAAGCTTAAATCACTTTCTAAATGTATTGTATCGGTTCTAAACCAGCCTGTATCGCAATAAGTGACGTTCGGCCTCCCCAGGATTCGACTGCTATCCTTGATGTGTCGGAATGAAGCTGCTTCCAATACGGCAACAATATCAGCAACCAATGTCCGCTTATTGGCACATTTCTCGTTGACCTGCTCTTGGGAGGATTCCCCGCTGAACAAGCTTACTTCAATACAAGCTGTC
>JBCBZF010000787.1:0-3540 GCA_039815525.1 Bacteroidota bacterium
ATTTTCATCATCTACTCTGCTGTTTGCCCAATGTCATCGCGCCGGAATTGAGCTACAACAACCTCTTCCGCATCATCATCATGAACTTCATGGATGCCTATGATTTTGATGTACGGGCCATCAAGAAGTCCTGTGTTCACATCGTGGACAAAGATTACAACATCATCCCTTTTGAGACCATGAATCTGTTTTACCGGGATGAGTTGAAAGAGAAACTACAACAACATCGCGCCCGAATCTTGGTGTAGCACATCTCAGAACGCGGACCCTTTTTTCCCCTTTCTGAAAAGCGTACATTTTCAACCAATCTTCCATCTCATGAACAGCATCAAAAAAGTCGTTGGCATCAATTTGTTGGTCTTATTGGTGTATAGCGTGATCATCCATTTGGCATCTTCTGATGGCTACAGCCTGCTGTTCCTCCTGGCAATGGCCATTGCAATTCAGACCGGGATCAATTTTCTGATTTCGATGGCGTCATTCATTGGGAAGCAAAAAGAGCAGGGTATTGCCTTCATTGTCGCAACGGGTGTGGTGCTGCTGGTTGGCTTTTCGAGTTGTTTTGCAGGGGCGGAATACTTTGGTTGAGCCATGAAAGAAGCGGGAATAAGCCTGATCCAAAAAACGCTCGCAATCAACCTGACCATCCTGTTACTGTACAATGTAATTGTTTAGGCAAGCTTCTCCCCAAACGATCCCGCCTGGGATTGGCCTTTCCCCTTGGCTTTTGCATGATGATCCATCTGGTCGTTCTTTTTGGATTGGGAATTTGGGCAAGGAATCAAGGGAAAAAGGATCAGTACAAAGCCCTGAATCTGAACATGGCCATGATCCCTTTGATAGGTTTTTCGGCTTGCTGGGGCGGTATGCCCCTGGTGTAAGGCGCACTTTCCTTTTCCACCAGAAGAAAATTGAGGTGGGTATCTGTATATTTGTAGGCACGAATCATTCATTCGCATTGTTGCCAAGCCCAAATACATGCCTCAACTGACACTTGCCCTGGACTGGACCCCAAACATCAACCACATTGGTTTTTTTGTTGCCCGGGAAAAAGGATTCTACAATGATCTTGGCATTGATCTGCACATCCTTGATCCTTCCGCTGATCAATACGCCGCGACCCCGGCCAAAAAGGTAGAGTGGGGACAAGCCGATCTGGCGCTTTGCCCAACGGAAAGTGTGATCAGTTACCGAACAAAGCAAACGCCTTTTGACCTGATTGGGATCGGGACAATTTTCCAGCACGATCTAAGCGCCATCGCAGTTTTGGCAAAAGGTAAGATTAACCGCCCGCGTGATTTGGATGGAAAAAAGTACGCCTCGTATCAGGCACGGTATGAAGACGAGATTGTTCGTCAAATGATTCAAAACGATGGCGGTTCTGGCCAATTCGAAATTGAATATCCAGCCAAACTAGGTATTTGGGAGACGATCCTTGACCGGCAATTTGATGCGACCTGGATTTTCCTCAACTGGGAAGGAGTGGCAGCGGAGAATCTTGGCGTTTCTCTCCGCCTTTTCAACATGCGAGACTATCAGGTTCCTTATTCATATTCGCCTCTCATTGCAGCCAGCAACCAAAAGATTCAGTCTATGCCTGATCTGTACCGTGCATTTCTACAAGCCACCCGAAAAGGTTTTCTTTTTGCGCAGGATCACCCGACCCAGGCCATCACGGTCTTACAACCTCTTTTATCTGAATCTGATCAAGGCATCAATTTGACCAAAGCCCTGGCCCTGTCTACACCCGCTTTCGGCACGCCTGATAATTGGGGACAAATGGCTCTTTCTGAAGTAGATCAGTTTCTGCTGTGGTTGCGGAAAAAAGGCCTCGAAAGCACTCCTTTAACTTCTTCAGAACTGGTTACCAATGCGTTTCTGCCAAGCTAAACCAGAGACCCGGCGGCATCACGGGCCCTGGTTTTCCGCTCTACCTGGGATACATGACTTTCCCCTCCGGAAGCGCAAAAACGGTATCTGCGACTTCTTTCTGCTGAATATCTGTGGCGACGCCATCTACCCGATACAGTTTCTCAATGGACATTGAGCTGGCGAGTGGAATGGCCCCAGTCATTTCAGCGTAGAGATTCATATAATCCACTTGAAAGCCTTGATATTGAACCGGATTCAAAGCCAGTGATGGCGCATAGTAATACACTGCCTCCACTTTTTTACCGCGGTACATATCCACGATATACGCCAAATGAACAGCGGCACATTTTTTTCCCATGACTTCTTTTGTCATGCTCACTTTTTCCTTTTGCAGCAAGCGACCCGGAGGTTGATTGATGGGTGTTTGACGAATGGTATCAGACTGTGGATCAATGGTAAAGGCTTTCTGTTTGTCAAGATCATAAATAGTCTTGAGCGTATCCGTTCTTTCTTTGTACCAGGTTTCCACCAATATTTTGCTCCCTTTATAGGTCTTTCTTTCTCCAAGTGGAAAGGTCTTTTGGATGTAGTCTGTTGTGATGAATTTGTACAAAGACTGATAGCTGTACTGATAAGTAATGGAGCCTTCAAAAAAATCCTGCGCAAAGAGGCTGGACATGACGAGACAAAAGATACTGAGTGTGAAAAAACGTTTCATTGTGAGTGATTTGTACATGTGGGTTCCCTTCCTGTTTGTGGCAGGAAAACACAGCATGAATAAGATAGATGTTGGATAAAGGCTTTAACGGCCCTGGTCTTGTGTGATCACGCTACAATGACCAATGCTTTTTCG
The DNA here is from genome assembly GCA_039815525.1 of Bacteroidota bacterium. Taxonomy (GTDB): domain Bacteria; phylum Bacteroidota; class Bacteroidia; order J057; family J057; genus JBCAWW01. The sequence goes on from JBCBZF010000787.1 coordinate 2,726, forward strand.
AAAGGTTTGAAAAAGCATATAGATTTTGGTCAAGCGATACAGGATAGCTTTTTCGGGTGATTTCGATTCATTTGTCGATGGATCACCACAAACTATTCTCTCCCCCCTTCGGAACCGTCATTCTGCTCGGTATAACTCTGGGATTTTTCTCTGCCTGTACCACCACCCCACTTCCGCCGAGCAAAACCAACATCATTTTCGACACCGACTTTGGCGGAGATGCAGACGATTTGGGTGCTTTGGCCATGCTCAATCATTTCCAAAATAGGGGAGAGATTAATTTGCGGGCAGTGATGTGCTGGAATACGGAAAAATATGCCATCCGGGCAATCGATGCAGTCAATACCTTCTATGGCAATCCGGACGTGCCACTCGGTCTCAGGGCTGGTGAAGGTCACGAAACGGATTGGAATCATTCCCGGGTCATTGCAGAACAACTCCCGCATGATGCTTTGGCAGCTATGGTTCCGGAAGCCACGGCTCTCTACAGAAAAATCCTGAGTGAAAGCGAAGATTCCAGTCTGATCATCGTAACGGTCGGACCACTGATGAACATCAAAAAATTAATTGATTCAGAACCAGACCAATATTCTGCCCTCAATGGGAAAGAGCTCATTCATACCAAGGTCAAGGAATTCGTGATCATGGGCGGCAATTTCCCTGAAGGAAAACGTGAATGGAATTTCTTTGGTGATATGCCGGGCGTTACCAAAGATGTATTGGAGCAGCTTTCACTTCCCATCACCTTCTCTGGAGCAGAATTAGGGGCCAGTCTCAAGACGGGTGAGGTATTCAATGAGTTAGCAAAAAATCAC
>JBCBZF010000634.1:0-4345 GCA_039815525.1 Bacteroidota bacterium
AACGCCTTTAGCGCCGTTGGAAAATCAGCATGTTCTCCCACCTGTTCCCCCTCCTCATAAATCTCTAACCCCCAGGAATCCTCCCGACGATATGATTTCGTTGGATCGAATGTCCAGACTGTCATCAAAATTCCACACCCGCCCATATTCCATCTGATATACCCGGTCAAGATTTTCATATCGTTTTGAGACAAATTGTTGGTAAACATCAAGACTCAGGTGCATCGAATCCCCAATGGGCAGATCATTGATCTGAAAGCCGCTCCGATTGGCAATGCCCCCATTGTCGCCATCTCCCGCGGATGACAGGCGATTGTTGTCTTCAAGACTCAGACCAGTTTCTGAATAAAATTTGGCATACTCGCTGATCTCGTACTCCACCTTTGCATTGGCTACTTGCAGGAGACGAGGCAGGGCCCATTGTCGGATCGGTGCGTAATCTCCCAATGGAACCCCCAGGCTGTCTGGTCCAACCCATTCATACACGATCAATCCCTGAATGGCAGGATTGATACGATACATTCCTTGTCTGCTCCCAACCCGCGAACAAACCAGGTTGAAGCGTGCAGTATCAACATTGGGGGCGTAGAGATATCTTTCATACAAGGTCCCATTGACCAGCGTATCACGCCGTAAATATGGAGGCCGGGGATCACCTGGTCCTAGTGTATCTACCCCACTGGTCTGGGCAAAACCTTCTACGTCTCCAACCCGGCTCAGCGTGTCGCGGACATTGATAAATGATTCCCGGTCATTGAAGGGAGCATTTGCATTGTCGGCATCACGGGCGTAGGAAAACTGGACCCGCATACGGTCCTTCACCTGATGGCTCACTTTGGCCACCAGCAAAGAGCGGTTGTAATATTGATCGTTGTACTCAAAGTCGATCACAATTCGGGTCTGTGCCGTGATGACATGTTTGGCGGTAAAGAAGACTTCTGCGGTATTGTAATTGATCACATAGTCATTTGCTTCTCCCCGGATGAGAAGATTTCCGTCGAGATAGACTTTTTCGCTACCGGCCAGGGTAATGAAAAAGCGCTCACCATTTTGTCCGGTCAATCGGTACGGACCAGCCACCCCGTCCTGTCCGAAGAAAGAATTGGTATGAAATTTTCCTTTGGCCACTGCTCCACTCACACTGAAGCGGGTGTTGCCTTCTTCTTTGGCAAAACGGACGCCCTGGACATTTCGATAATAATTGCCAAAACGGGTGTTGCGCTGCACCACCTCATAATCTCCCATGGTCAGACCATAGCCGTCTTTCATCAGTTTGATGAAGACCCTGTCAAAATCGGAGATTTGCTGCGTGGTACCGTCTGGCTGGATGGGAATATTTTCATCCGTAATGGCTCCGACAATTTTGAGCCCGTCTCCTAAATCACCTTCCAATTGAAGGCGAAGGCCACTGTTGAGGGCGACACCACGATTGTTACCAACTGTCAATCCCCGGCTCAGGCTCCCGCTTTTTCGGATGCGGTCTGAGGGAAAAAAAACCTGCTCTTTGGCCTGAAACTGCTCATCGTAGATGACATCCACTTGTTGTTCCCGCGTAGCAGTGTCGACGGTAATCGACAATTTCCGCAGGGATATTTCTTTGCGAAGCCCATTGGGAAAATACCGGTAGCTCACCATGCTCAGACTATCCCTGACATTGGGATTCTTGATCAAAACCCAGCCATCGAGATAATTGATGTCGTATTGCGCTTTGCTGAGTTGGACTGCGTCCGTTTCAATCGTTTCAGAAAAGGGTGTCAGGAATCCGTGAGACAAACGGAGGGTATCCCCTGGCGCATTGCGCAGGGTATCACGTTGGAACAAGGTTTGTTGGGCAGTGGCAAGCTGCGTCAGGCCCAGAGCGGCCAGCAACAGCATCACCCGCAGGAAAATCATCTCACGCATCCAATCGCTGCCATTTTCCAATCCAAATCTGAAGAACGAAAAATCTACAGATTCCGTCTGTACGAAGAACGACATTCCTGCACTTGGGGTCAATGACAACTTATTGCCCTATTCTTGCAGGCTCTGGCTCAACCATAGCGGCAGGCAGCTGAATGTAAAAGGTGGTTCCTACGCCTTCGATGCTTTCGAAGCGAATGCGTCCATTTGCATGCTCGATGATCCGTCGGACAATGGCCAGTCCCAGTCCCATCCCTGAATTTTTGGTTGAAAAACTTGGTTCAAATACCTTCTGCTGGATTTCTTCAGGGATCCCCTTGCCATTGTCTTTGATCTCAATAAAGGCCGTCATATCCTCCACTCTCATGGAGATGTGCAGGATGCCATTGGTCTCGATGGCCTGTAAGGCATTTTTGATGATATTGTTAAAGGAGCGGGAAAGCTGATCACGGTCAGCAAACACCCAGAATGGCTCTTTAGGAATATCAATCAACCAGATCGCTTCTTGAGACTGGGTATACAAATCCACCACTTCCAGTAAGACATCGTTGACTTTGATCCGCGTATTGACCGGCTCAGGCATGCGCGCAAATTCCGAAAACGAATTGGCGATGTGTACCATGGAATCGATCTGGACCAGCAGGGTTTTCATAACTTTAGGGAACATGCCCTGGAAGCGCGGAGCATTCTCCTGCCAGGAGCGCTTGAGATGCTGGATGCTCAGCTTCATGGGCGTGAGCGGGTTTTTGATCTCATGTGCGACCTGTCGGGCCATTTGACGCCAGGCTTCTTCCCGCTGGTTTTGGGTCAATTGTTTTTCACTTTCTTCCAACTGATCCAACATCCCATTGTAAGCAGCAACGATCTCTCCAATTTCATCTTCTGAATCATATTGGATCGGTTCATTCTTGTCTCCCAGTCGTGTCGCGGCAATACGCTGCCGGATGACAGAAAGCGGCTTGGTAATGGTGCTGGCCACCAGTACTGCGATCAGGTTGATCAGCAGGAAGACCAGAAGGTAGATGTTGGCCAGATAAGCCAGAAAATCCAGTACCTGTCCATCCAATTCATCTTGCTGGGTCAGATAGGGGATATTGACGTAGCCCATCGGACGTGAAGATGCACCAATCAGTGGTCGATAGCAGGAAATATAGGTCAAGGTCCCAATGGACTCTTCAATGATCAGTTCTGATACCCCTCCATTTTTGAGTCGCTGATAGGCTTCTGCTTCCATTAAATCAGTCGCAAAAGCCCCATCAAAGGCGAGGGGTTGGGTCGTGGCAATCCGGCGGCCGTTTACATCAAAAATATTGATATCGTTCCTGAGGGTTGGGCCCAGGCTACGAATGCGATCTTCAAACTTCTGCCATTGGTAGCGGGTCGCCAGTTCATCAGAAACCATATCCGCGTATTCAGGGCCAACTGCCGCCGCAATCCGAACCGCTTCGCGCGCCAGTTCGTTCTGGGCCTGCTCGAAATATTTGGTTCGAATAAACGGGTATAATACAATCACAATGACCAACATCGGCAAGAGGCTAATGCTCAGCAATCCAAACCGAATACGGGCCCTTAGGGTCGGAGAGACGTTGATTTTCCGATCGCGTAAGTAGCGCACTGACCATACCGGGATCAGGATCAGAATAACCGCGCCAATCAGAAAGAAATAAAAGATAAATGAGAAGGTGGTGATGATGTTCAGGGGATCCTGAAGCGGAAAGCGCACCACCGCAGTTTTGGTAGAAGTCAGCGAATAATATCGTTCAACCATGCCCAAATCGGACCGCACCCTCTCTATTTGGCCATCTACTGGTACGTCCAACTCAATTGGGAAAGCGTATTCCCCTGCTTCTGTGGCAAGGAGACCTTCCCGATAAACCGCATAATCAAAGGCATTGAGCAGACGTACGTTTTCATAGGATGACTGATCAAGTACCAAAGAAGGATACAGGTTGGTCGCCTCCTGAATATTGGGGCGGAGATCGAGGAGAAACTGATATTGCGAAGTGGTATCCTGTCCAAGTGCCAAAAAGAAACGGCCGACGTAATTATCGAGGTACTTATTCTGGCGGTTGGGATACTGATAGAGATATTCATTGACCTGCGTAGCCTGGTCTTCCAATCGAATCCCTGTTTCAGGACCAAAGAAGCCAGAAATGTCGCGGCTGACAATCTTTTCCCCTTCCGGATTGTACAAATTCAACCTGGGTGTAAAACCTGAAAATTGGGGGATCAGATAACGATTTTCAATCCATTCAGCAAAACGATCATCATTCCGAAAACTCGCTCTACGCTGCTTGATCACCGAGAGATCGCGGGATAATTCGTCCATCGCGTACAACAGGTTAATCGCAATATCCGCTCCCTGGTCTCCCAGGATATCCTCCGCAATCCGATCTGCTTTAATGCGATTTTTCTGCCCAATGCCATTGACAACTGCAAAAGTAGC
>JBCBZF010000054.1:0-13050 GCA_039815525.1 Bacteroidota bacterium
ATCAAAGAACTGGCCTACGCCGTTCAGGAATTGTTGCCAGAGATCAAGGTATCTGTTAATGAAAATGCAGAGCCGGATAAGCGTTCATACAGTGCAAATTTATCAAAATTTACACTGTATGAACGCTTATCCGGCTCTGCATTTTCATTAACAGATACCTTGATCTCTGGCAACAATTCCTGAACGGCGTAGGCCAGTTCTTTGATCTGGTAGTTCCAGACATTTGAGCCAGTGTTGACGACGAGGAATTCACCGCCCTGCTCATTGGTACGCTCATGCGACCAACGAATGGCACGTGCCATGTCGAGGACGTTGATCAGCGGACGCCAGGGCGTACCGTCGCTCAAAATGGTGATTTCGCCGGAAGTGATGGCACCAGCAACGAAGTCGTTGAGGACCAAATCAAGACGAAGACGCTCACTCATGCCACAGGCAGTCGCGAAGCGATGACAGGTAATCTGGAAATCGCTGTCAGCTAAAGGCTCCAGGTCAATCTCAGATTGAATTTTTGACTTTGCATAAGCAGTCAAGGGATTGAGCGTAGAATCTTCCGTTCTTGCACCCGCTTCAGCCGCACCGTAAACGCTGCAGGAAGAGGCAAAAATGAATTTTTTTACGCCGTTTTTCTTGGCCAGTTTGGCAATGTTCACATTTGCCCGGTAGTTGATGTTGAAGGTTACGTCTTCAAACTGATTTCCGATGGGATCATTGGAAATCGCTGCGAGGCTCACAACTGTGTGTACGCCGTCAAGCAGATGCTCAGGAAAATGACGGACATCACCATAGTGCTGCTGGTCCACGTAAGCTTCGGGGACAATAGTCGTACTGGTGATGTGGCGAGCGAAGAAACCTGTATCAAAACCGATGAGCGTGGCATCCGGATAATGGTTCCGGAGCTCTTTAACCAAACCAGGCCCTACATAACCAAGGTTGCCTGTGATGAGAATTTTCATGTTCTGGCAGTCAATCTTTGTGGTTCAACGATGCTTTTTTCGAGATAAGAACGGAATCGAAATAAAACTACTAACTTGTCAGTTGTAAGTGTGGACGCAAAATGCATCACTCTTACATTTCTCAGATTCGAGGGAAAGTTAGCTTTTTTGCTCTACGATCATGGGAATTTCCGTTCCAACTGACCATTTGTCTTTGTGAATGGCAAGATCAAGATTCAAACGACCGGTACGCGCGCTCATTCTGATTTTATGTATCCTGGCTTTAGCCGCGGTAACATACATGGGATACGCTGCATATCAGCGTGTCAATCAGATGGCTGAGTCCTTTACGGATGCGACCCGGCCGGATGATTACCTCCTGAAAGTCAAAGATATATTTAATTTACTGACGACAGCAGAAGGAAAAGTCACTGAGTTTTCCCTGACGGGTGATTCCATAAGTCTCAGTGGCTACAATCCACTCCTTCGGACCATTGATATCAAGAAAGCCGAGCTGGAGGAAGTGTATACCGGGGAAAAATATGTAGACACCATTTTATCCCTGATCGACCGAAAAACAGAGGCCCTTGATGAATTGATTCTTGCTGCCGACACTGGCTATAATACCCTCTTTCGGGACTTCACTGAAAGAATTGAAGAATACTCGACCATTATCATTACAGAAGCAACACCATCTAAGGTCCCCAACATTGATCCCATTCAAAAAACTGTCCCCAATGAATCCACCAATGAGCAGGTAGACGAAACAGAAGACGAGAAAAAGGGGAAAGGATTTCTGGGAGGCATTTTTAACAGAAAAAAAAATCGCGAGAAGAAGAACCGGAAAAACAAAAACCAGGCAGCAGAGGATTTACCTATCCCAGAGACGCCAGTGATTATAAAAGAGCCCACACCGCCACCAGTCGAAGCAGAAAAGCCCCGTGTGACCGAGCAACCCAATTACGCAGTCCGAAAATTGAAACGGGAAGCAATTAAATTAGGGCGTAAAGATCGGCGTGAGACAGATGAAGAACGTCAGCGCCGCATGGAGCTCACACAAATCGGTCAGGAATCCATGGATGCGCTCAAAGGCTATATGGATATTTTAGAGAAAGCCAGGGAAGAACGCGCCATCAAGCTCGCTGACGATGCAGACGCACAGGCCAATGATACCAATCAAACCATCCAGATTTTTGGAGCCACTGTCGTTGGGCTGATCTCGCTGCTGATTGTCGTGATCTTCCAGGACATCGCCCGCAATCTTCGTCTACGCCGCAATTTGCAGGAAGAAAAAGCCAGAGCAGAATCTCTCGCCAAAGCCAAGGAGGACTTTCTGGCCAATATGAGCCATGAGATTCGTACGCCTATGAATGCCGTCATTGGCTTTGCCGAGCAGCTGGATGAAACCCGCCTCAGCCACCAGCAGCGCCGCCTCCTGACACCAATTCGCAATTCGGCCAATTATCTGCTGGCACTGATCAATGATATCCTGGATTATTCAAAACTGGAGTCTGGCAAGTTTGCTTTGGAACAATTGGGTTTTTCGCTCAATGGCATTCTCACTGAGGTCATTGATACCTTCCAACTTCCCGCCCGCCAGAAAAATATTGCACTCCATTTGGAGAAAGATCCGATGTTGCCACCTTTTCTAAAGGGTGATCCGCTTCGGCTACGACAAATGCTCTTCAACCTGCTGGGCAATGCGCTCAAATTCACCGCAAAAGGGAGCGTTACCCTGGCCGTTGCGGTTTTAGAGCAAGACGATCAGGCGGTTACGGTAGAGTTCAAAGTGATTGATACCGGTATAGGGATTCCCAAAAGTCAGCTCAAAAATATCTTTGCCGACTTTGTCCAGGCTGACAACAGCACGACCCGCCGCTATGGTGGCACCGGGCTGGGTCTGTCCATTACCCGCAAATTGGCAGATCTGCACGGTGGTGGCGTGCAACTCGAAAGCGAAGTCAACCAAGGGACGACTGCAATTCTGCACCTGGCATTCGCCACTGCCTCAGATGCGGATGTTGAACAGCAGGTATTGCCGCAGGCCGTCAATCGCAAAGCCTTACACGGCATGAAGGTCCTCGTCGCTGACGATGAACCCTATAATCGGGAGCTGATCGGCTTGATTCTCGAAAAATGGCAGGTAGAAGCCCACATTGTCAATGATGGCGCCCAGGCAATTGCTGCATTGGACGAAAAAAGTTTTGATTTTTTGCTGCTTGATCTCCGGATGCCGGAAGCGGATGGCATGACCGTGGCCAGAGTCGCCCGCCAACAGCTAAAGCTGGAAGTCCCCATCATTGCCCTAACGGCTACATCGACCAGCGAAGAAATTGCCCGAGCCCTGGAATCCGGCTTTGATGCCCACTTGCTCAAGCCTTTTCAGGAACGAGAACTGTTTCAACTTCTGGTGAAGCTTCTCAAGATTGAAGTAGAAGAACATACCGGGTATGAAGTAGACAAACTGGCCCGCATGACCAATCAGGACCAGGGGGCCATGCGCCATATGCTGTCTCTCTTTGTCAAAACCACCCAGGACAATCTGGCAGGCTTACACGCTGCTTTGGCGGGAGAGGATTGGAAAAATTTGGCCATGAAGGCACACCGCATGGTCCCTCCCTGTCGCCATCTTGGTTTGGAAAACATTGTTCTTCAGTTAAAAGAAATTGAATACCGGGCTGATCACCAGAAGGATCTGGATCGCCTGCCGCCTTTGGTTGAAGCAACCGGTCGGCAGATTCAGGCGGTGGTGGATCAGATTGAGACTGATTTGGCTTCTGAACCAGCCAACTAAACACTCAGCTTTCGCAGCGGTTTTTTTTGCCTGAAAACTTGAACCCTGTCCCTGAGTTGATTTATTTGTTTACCGACTCATTAAGCAACATACGTATGGCCGAAACTGGCAAGTTCCAGATCTTTGTAGTGGAGGATGACGATTGGTACCGCGAACTGGTTACCTACAATCTGGAGTTGAATCCAGATTATACGGTGGTTCAATTCGAAAATGCCACTGATTGCCTCAAAGCTTTACACCAAAAACCGGATGTGATCACCCTGGACTATCGTTTGCCGGATATGGATGGCGAAGAAGCCCTGGGCAAGATTAAAGATGTTGATCCTGAAGCGGAGGTCATCATCATCTCCGAGCAAGATAGCATTGAAACCGCGGTCTCTCTCCTCAAAAAAGGTGCTTTTGATTATTTTACCAAAGGAGACGATATCCGCGATCGCTTACTTAATACGGTCAACAACATACGCAAGAATCGGTCGCTCATCACCCGCATCAACACCCTACAACAGGAAGTTGAGCAAAAATACGATTTTGAGAAAAGCATTATCGGGCAGAGTCCAGCCATTCGGAAGGTATTTGCCTTGATCGAAAAAGCGATCAAAACCAATATCACCGTTACCATCACTGGTGAAACCGGTACTGGTAAAGAGTTGGTTGCCAAAGCCATCCATTTCAATTCAAAGCGCAGGTCTCAACCCTTTGTCCCGGTCAATATGGCGGCCATCCCCAAAGACCTCATGGAAAGTGAGTTGTTTGGGCATGAAAAGGGCGCATTCACCGGCGCGCACATGCGACGGATTGGCAAATTTGAGGAAGCGCATAAGGGCAGTCTCTTTCTGGATGAAATTGGAGAGATGGATGTGACTTTCCAGGCCAAATTACTGCGGGCGCTACAAGAAAAAGAGGTGATTCGGATTGGCAGCAATGATACGGTCAAAACTGATTCAAGGATCATTGTGGCGACCAACCGAAATCTGATGGAGGAAGTCAAAAACGGTAATTTCAGGGAAGACCTGTATTATCGTCTCTTTGGCCTGCCGATTGAGTTGCCGCCACTCCGCGAACGTGGCAATGATATCATCATTTTGGCGAAGTTTTTCCTTGAGCAATTTAGCAAGGAGAATGACCTCCCTCAATTTAGCCTGACGCCACAAGCACAGAAAAAGCTGTTGGCCTACCACTATCCCGGTAATATCCGGGAACTCAAATCAGTGATTGAGCTGGCGGCGGTTATGTCCAATGACAATGCGATCAATGAGGAAGTCATCACTTTTAGCACCTATGATCCGCTTCCAGATGCGCTCTCAGAGGAACTTACGCTGAAAGAGTATACACACCGGATCATTGACATTTATCTCAAAAAATATGACCAAAATATCAAGCTGGTCGCAGATAAACTCGACATTGGTGTGTCTACCATTTATCGCTTGCTGAAGGAGCAAAAAGAGGGGAGCAATGTAGAATCAGACGAGTCCAGGGCTTAGATAACGCTCTCCTGTTAACATGATTTGAAAAGCCCGGTCCAATTCTTCGGCAGAGGTGTCAGCATGCAAATAGCCCCTGACCCCCTGTTTGAAAATATTCTGCACAAAAGGCATTTCGGTATAAGTATCCAAAACCATGACGGGTAGCTGAGGAAAAGCGGTACAAAGTTCCCGCAATTGTCGACTGGAATCTCCGTGAAGGGACCCGTGATCCAGCAGGAGGATATCGCTCTGATTTAATATATCGACTGGAATTTCATTCATCAGATTCCCATCGGGCAAGGTAAAAACCATCGCAGAGTAATGTACCGGGATCAAGCTTTTCAGTGCTTCCAGCAGGGATTGAGAATGCCCAAGCAGGCATATTCGGGTATCGGCAGCAGGTATTCTCATGGCAAAGTCATGGCACGGGAAAATTAGGCACTTTCCCAGATGAAGTGCACCATCCTTTTACCTAAATCTGAAAATAGCGGAAACTACCTATGCCTTGTCAATGGGCTACACCAGGGATGTACGACAAAATGAATTTCCTGTCTTTGGTGTTGTACAAAGTGTCTTTCCGGACCAGTTCCCGGAGCGCATTCAGGATACTGAATAGATGCTGAAACGCGGTTCAGCATGACAAAGTTGTCGGTATTGTTTATTGCTTATGGACAAGGCTGGATGTTTACCAGCCACCCTACACCAGGTTTTTTCGCACCGCATACATGACCAAACCAGCGGTATTTTTCGCACCGGTTTTTTCCATCAGACTCCGTCGATGGGCATCCACGGTCCGAACGCTGATGAAAAGTTGTTCGGCAATTTCACGATTCGAGAATTCCCGCACGATTAGTTGCAAAACTTCCAGCTCTCGTTCTGTCAAAGGCATTTCCCCACTGTTGAAGCGGTTTCCTGGAGGATTTGGCTGAAAGAGACTTTGCATGACCACTTTTTGTACCTCAGCCGAATAGTACATTTCTCCCATCATCACTTTGTAAACAGCTTCGATGATCTCTTCTTCTTCACTGTTTTTCAGCAGGTATCCAGTGGCACCGGCCTTGAACATTTCACGGATATGCTGATGTTCATCCAGCATGGTAAGGGCAATTACTTTGGTTTCAGGATGATTGCGAATGAGAGTTGTTGTGGTCTCAATTCCGCCCATACCACCCATGTTCAGGTCCATAAACACCACATCGGCTGGTTTTCGATCCATCATGATCAAAGCCTGTTCTCCACTTTCTGCCTCTGCCACAACCTGAAACTCATTCACTTTATCCAGGTAGGTCCGGATGGCGTCTCGTATCATTTTGTGGTCATCTACCAAAAGGATGTTTATGTTCCGTTTCATGCCAGGGGTTGGTTGGGGATTTGTATCAAAATGCTCGTGCCTTTGCCGGGTCGGCTGTCGACGTGCAAACTACCGTCAAGTGCTTGTGCCCGGGTCCTAATGCTGTTGAGCCCAAAAGATACAACAGACGAATCATTTTTGCTGTCAAAACCTTTCCCATCATCTTCAATTGTTAACACAATTGAATCTTCGTATGCCATGAGTTGAACGGTTGCCTTAGCCGCACCAGCATGTTTCAGAATATTGTTGATGGCTTCCTGGGTAATCCGATACAAATGCCGTTCGGTTTTGGGCGAAAGGCGTTTTCCACTGAGGTTATTGAAAAAGGAAAACCGGGTGGTACCAACCAGAGCAACCTGTTCGATCAGGCTTTCGACTGCCGGAACATACCCAAAATCGTCGATGGCTTTGGGCATCAGGGTATGGGCAAGCATCCGACTTTCCTTGATACTCTGGCGCAATAGTTCCAATCCTGAATGATAGACTTGTTCGGCTTCTGGCGGGAGCACCTCCATCTCTTTGCGGATACTTTTCAGAGTTAGGGAAATGGTGGTAAGTTTTTGGCCCAAAGAATCATGTATCTCCCGCGCAATGCGCCGGCGTTCACGGTCGGTATTGTCAATGACCGCAGAGATGATTTCATTTTCAGTTGCTTTCAGGGAGCGAATGTCGCGAGATACCTGGAGGATCTGATGACAATCTCCATTGGCATCCAGAATCGGGATCGTATGTACATCAATGGAAAAGCCCTGCCCGCTTTCCAGTTGGATCTGTAAAATGAAGGTCTCCGGCTCCCCCGAAGCACAGACAGACTGGCAGTGGGTCAAAATTCCCTGCCAATCCAGCTCGTATGCCGCAGAATTTTTATGCAAGAGGTCTCTAACATCTCTGCCAACTAAATCCTCCTGTCGAATGGCTCCATTCAGCTGTTGGAAAGCCGTCATCATGGCTGGGTTACAGGAAGAAAGTCGATATTGATTGGGGCCTTCGACGTCCATCAGCAGGATAAAATCCCGGGTATTGTTAAAGATGGTGGACAGCATATGCCGGTTTTCCTCCAGGGAACGGAGGGTCGCTTTTTGTTGCTCGATGTCTAGCATGGTACCGATCATCCGCAGCGCACGGCCATTGGGATCTCTTTCCACCACACTGATTCGACCTTGCATCCAGCGCCAGCCTTTATCCTTGTGCAGCATTTGGTACTCCATTGTCTCAACTTCCTGTCGGCCTTTCAGACAATTGATGATCCGCTGCCGCATTTCTTCGCGGGCATCCGGGTGAAACAAGCTGCGTTGGCGCTGAGGATCGTGGAATATTTCGTAAAATTCGTTGTGGCTATATCCAAGGATGTCGGGTAAGATGTTGTTGATGAAGTATCGATCCCGGGGAAGGTCCCAATCCCAGAGTCCTTCCCGGGCCCCTTCAATGGCCAGCTGAAATCGTTGTTCGCTTTTCCTGACGGCCTCCTGTGCAGCCTTTGCCTGGGTAATGTCCAACAACAAACCATCAATATGGTCTTCCTGATCAGTCTGGGTAAAAGTAAAGCGATTCAGCACCCATCGTATCTGTCCATCGAGTACGACAGGCAGTTCAATGCCGATGGGCTCCTTGCGGCTCCGCGCTGCATCAATTGCAAGATGCAATGCTGCATGATGGGTAGGCTGTACATGGTCAATTAGCCCTTGCTGTTGCGCCATCATATTTTCTGCCTCCCGGCCCAGAATACTCTTGGTTCCCTGACTAAGCAGGATCCAGGTAAGGCGCTCATTATCTTTGGCCCGATAACTTACTCCGGGCAGATTGTCGACAAAGACCGACATTTGGTCCTGGCTGGCCATTAATTCACTGGTACGTTCTACGATTGCATTTTCCAGGCTTTCATTGATGAGCCGGATCTTTGAGTTTGCTTCCTGCAAGGCATTTTTCTGTTCCTGCAGCTCCCGGGTTCGGAGATCAATTTGTTGCTGGAGATACGTTCTTTGCCGATAAAGTGTCCGTGTACGAACCGCAATCACCGCAAATACGGCCATCAAAGCCAGAATGATCAAAAGTGCCTGAAACCACCGCTGCCCCCAGATTGGGGCCTGAATAACCAACCACACAGCCAGCCCTTCAGCGGAAGGCGTCATTGATTTAGCGGAGATTTGGAGACGATATGTTCCAGGATCCAGGTTGGTGAAACTGATGGTTCGCCGGGTGCCAAGATCAATCCAACGCTCGTCCATTCCAATCAGTCTGTACTGATACTGCGTGGGGATGGCAACATGGTACTGAATGGGAGAAAAAGAAAAATGAATCGGCTGATCTACCGCATCCATTGCGAAATAGCTTTGGGTCCATAGGCTACTGTCCATGGGCATGGCTTGCTTATAGCTCCTGACAGAACGCAAAATCAGGCGATCAGGCACCTTGCGGGTTGGTATCTGCCTGGTATCAATGATGTTCAGGCCGCGAATGCCACCGAAAAAAAGTTTTCCATCTCGCCCGGCATACCATGCATTGGCATTGAATTCTGTATCCTGAAGTCCGTCCATCAGGCCGAGATGACCGACTTGATTCCGTTCTGGCAGGATATAACTGATGCCCTGGTTTGTACTACACCATTTTCTGCCCTGAGCATCCGATAAAATCCCATAGACAACATCATTGGACAATCCATCTTTCTGCCGCCAGCTCCCACCCTCCTGAAAGGATCCGGATGAATCATGTTTCAACACCAAAATCCCGCTTCCAGCGGTCCCGATCCAGTACTCCTGCCGCAGAGAATCATGGTGAATACACTTTATCCGATCGGGTAAGCCATTGCTTTCTCCTCTCAGCTGAAGACGCTCAAAGGTCTGCTGCGCTTCATCCCATACAAACAATCCGTTGCCAAAGCTTCCCATCAACCAACGACCTCCCGTCAAAGCCTGTATACACTCAATCCGATTCCGATCAGGAGAAGGATGCTCCATTTCCGGGCTAAAAAGCTGACTTTCATCGGTCTGGGGATTGTATACAATCAACCCTTGACTCGATCCGATGAGCAGCTTTCCACGCTGGCTTTTCGCCAGACATCTCAGCTGATTCGCTTCTCCGTAAGGGAGAGCGATCTTTTGCAGCTTCTCACCATTGTATCTCAACAGACCTTTATCCTCCGTTGCCATCCATACAACTTTCTTACCAGCAATGGTATCCGGTAAGAAAGCCGTAAATACCACTGATGCCCACTCAGTATTGGCCAGGGGAGCTGAAATCTCATTTGTTTTTCGCCACCTTCGCAGGCCCAGATAGGTTCCCATCCAAACTTCTCCATCAGGGAATTGATGAATCGAGCGGACGCTCACCGCCCGTTGTGGGAAAAACTCACCTACGAAAGCTGCCTGTGGGCTGATCACATTGATCCCTTGCCCGTACGTGCCAATCCACATTCCTTGTTCACGATCCTGGATCATGCACAGAACACTGGCCGCGCTGAGGCGATTGGGAAACATCTGCACCTGATACATATTGTCTTCCGGAACCAATCGAAGGAGGCCGGCATTGCTCTTCAGCCCAACCCATATGCTCCCGTCAGACATTGGCAGAAGCGCGCCAATATCCTGCCCTCTGAGTGCAAGATCAGTTCTGAAACGCTGTTGCAGGGGATTCCACCGAATAAGCGAAGCGCGAGGCCCTGTCCCCCCAAACCAAATATTGCCAGCAGGATCTTCCTGGATGGCCTGGACCTTCGTTGGGGCGTTCAGGGGCATCGCCATCTCCCTCAAACGTATCGCCGCGCCATCCAAAGTAGCATGTAAAAGACCCTGAGTAGTCCCAATCCAAAGGGTCTTCCCATCTTTGAACAAGGAAAGAATCTCGGTTTTCGGCCATTCACCAATCTGTTGTAAACTTTCTACCCAAGTCGAATCACCCTTGCTCCGAAGTCGATAAATCTGTCCCAAATGCCCTCCCATCAACACTTCCCCAGCTTGATCACTGGTCATTGCATGAATATGATCCAGCTCCCGCTCGGTTTCAGGATGTAGCGGAATATGTTCAAATCGATCTGTGTATGCATGATACCGGGCGATTTGCCCGTTGCGCGTCGCAAAAAACAGCTGCCCGTCAGCATCACAAAATGCAGCAATGATTGCACGGTCTGCAATACTGCCAGAAGAATCTGAATTTGGCAAATAGGTATGAAAGGATTGCCCGTCAAAGCGATTTAGCCCGTCTTCCGTACCAAACCACATGAACCCGCGATGGTCCTGCACCATACAAAAAACGGTATTTTGAGACAGGCCATCTTCTCCTTTGTAAACTCTCACTGGTAGCGCAGCTTCCTGTCCCCATGACCAGTTTGGCCACAGTATGTGAGTCAGCAGGAAAAAACAGAGCGCTTTTTTCATAAGGATTTCGATACAAAGACCAGGACGAATTTCGGAATTTCATCCGTTCAGATCAATTTCCGCATTTCCCACTGGGGAAGTGGCATTATCCTGCTAATTTCCCACTATGAAAAACCCCTGGACCAAACTCTCATCTGAAGTCATTTACGACAATCCCTGGATCAAGCTCACTGAATTTCAGGTCTTGAGTCCCGGAGGGGTTCCCGGAATCTATGGAACCGCTCATTTTAAGAATCTGGCAGTCGGCGTGGTGCCACTGGAAGGCGATATGGTGTGGATGGTCGGCCAGTACCGCTTTCCCTTGGATGAATATTCATGGGAAATTGTTGAAGGAGGCTGTCCGCAGGGAGAATCCCCCCTGGAGACCGCCAAACGCGAAATGCTGGAAGAAACCGGGCTCCGGGCTGAAAAATATGAGAAGCTGCTGGAGATGCACTTATCCAATTCTGTCTCTGATGAATGGGCAATCATTTACCTGGCCACTGGTCTGACCGAAGGGGAAGCAGAACCAGAACATTCGGAAGATTTACAGGTCAAAAAAATGAAGTTTGATGATTTATTTGCCGCGGTAGAAGCAGGGGAAATCAAAGACTCCATGACGGTTGCAGCAGTCTATAAAATGAGGATACTACAATTGGAGGGGAAACTTTTTTGATCTTGTATTGGCACCATTGGCAGCCTGTCATTTTTTGTGGATATTGAGGAAAGTTGCAACCACAATTTCTGGCCGTGGTCTTTCTAACCTAGAGATGATGAACATGAGTGATCGGCACACCTGCATATTTTTGCTGCTTGGTTTCCTGATTGGTTTCCCATGCAGCATGTTCGGCCAAAGCATTCCTGAACTTGAAAACAAGCTTCGCCAAAGTTCTGGTTTAGAAAAACTCAAGACTCTCAATCAGCTTTCTCGTACACAAATGGATCAGGGGCCGGCTTCTCAGGCGCTCACCTACGCCACAAAAGCAGTAGAGGTAGGTGAAATCATTTTTTCAGCTGGTCCATTGGTCAGGCAGCCCGAAGAGCAGGTACACTTGGTACAGGCCTACTATCAGTTGGGAGAAGCATTTTACCACCGGGGGATGGAGCTACCAGCCCGGGACGAATTTCTCAAAACCCGAAGCCGATCACGCCGCTTACAATCTCTTCTCCGTAGCCGGCGCAACCAACTTGATGAAACCATCTATGACCGGGTCTCGGATCTGCTGGATGATTTTGAAGATGACGCAAGTGATTTTCTTGAAGACATCCAGGAGGACCTTTCAGCGGAGGACCTGGGAAAGAGAATCAGGATCAATGTTTTTAACAAAGAGAAATTAGAACGTGTCATTCAATCAACTACCGAGGGCGTGAAGCTGAGTGCCGAAATCATGGCGGCCAGGATCAATGAAAAGAATGGACAGCTACGTAATGCCGTTGAGCATTATAAAAATGCCATTGAGATTTTTGAGGAGCAGGGAGAAACGGAAGAAGTCAATGAACTAAAATTCAAAGTGGCGGTCCTGCTCGACAGCCTGCAGGACCACAGCGAAGCCAAAGACTTTTTGGCAGATGCCATCCGTTCGGTCAAAGAAGTAGTTCCCAAGATCCCGGAAACGCCTGCACTCCCAGACATCCCCGCTGTGGATCTGAAGATTGAACCATTCAAGGAAAAGGAAACGCCCAAATCAATCGCGTTTGAGAATGTTCCCGAAACAAGCTGGATTCCTCCTTTTGATCAGAAGAGCAAGAACAAAGAAGTCCTAAAGCTGAATCAGGAAGATCTCAAAGATATTTCTGAGCGTTATGCAGAAGAAAAGGATTTTGAGAAATCCCTGGCCTACTACAAACTGTACCAGGAGTTGACGGCGAAAGTCATTCAGGACAGCCTGCTGGACCAGAAACGGGAAGGCGAATTGACCATGCTGCGACAGCAGAAAGAAATTGCGGATCTGAATGTCACTGCCCTCGAACGTGAGAAAAAAGCAGAAGTCAGGATTCGCAATGCGGTCATCCTCCTCACCGCCCTGATTCTGTTGAGCAGCCTGGTGGTTTTATACTTTTACCTGACCAAACGGAAAGAGCACAAAAAGCTCACCATTGCTTACCGGAGTGAACTGCGAGTGCTCGCGAAGAACGCCGTGAAATACTCGAAATATTGCAC
>JBCBZF010000299.1:0-6930 GCA_039815525.1 Bacteroidota bacterium
CTTTGCTTTCCTACAGGTTCCTGCCAGTCTCTACAATGTGAAATCAGGCTTTTTTGCCAGCCGCAATGTCGCTGGCATCATCGGCAATCAGATTCTGAAAAGGTATAATATTACTTTTGATTATCAGGCTGGGAAAAGTTATTGGGAGCCTAATCAGAAGTTTTCAGAAGCGGTTTTTAAGGTTTCATGTTCTGGCCTGAGTTTATCCCTGGACAAAAGCAAAACCAAGATCCTCCTTGAAGAAATCTATGAAGATTCTCCTGGTGCAGCCTCTGACTTGAAAGCGGGAGACGAATTGATCGAAATAGATGGTGTTGCAGCATCCAGTGCTTCAGTAGCGATATTCGAGGATTTATTGCGTCAGGATGGCAAACTGGTCAAGATCACTTTTCGACGGGATGGCAAACAGCAGTCCATTCAACTGGCATTGAAGGCGATGATGTAGGGAGACAAATATCTTCGTTTACACAAAAGGAAGATGGGGTGAAGAATAACCTGGAAATTTCTTGTCTTCAGGTTTGACCATGCTGCCTAAGTAAAGCTTCCATTCTCTGAGGATCTGCCAAATTGATCCGCGATTGTGTTCCGAATCGTGATTCATGCACTTTTCCGCAACAAAAATTCTTTCCGTACTTTCGTTGTTCAATTTGAGATTCAATATGCAGGCATCTTCGGGACGGACGATCGGCGTGTACGATCAGGGCAAACCAGGCCCATTGGTTTATGTCTTAGGCGGTATTCACGGCAATGAGCCAGCCGGAGTAAAGGCACTTCAACATGTATTTGCGAAACTGACAGCCTCACAGCCGGGGATGCAGGGCCGTTTTGTGGGCGTATGTGGCAATTGTACGGCTTTGTCCCAGCAAAAGCGTTTCATTGACCGCGACATGAACCGCTTGTGGAAAGCGGAAGACATTCGACGTATCAGCGAAAGTGATTCGGTGCTTCTCAATTCTGAGGAAAAGGAGATGAAAGAGCTATTGGCGCATCTCAATGAGGAATTAGAAAGCCATGAAGGCCCACATTATTTCATTGACCTGCACACTACTTCTGGACCGAGAGGCCTTTTTTCGATCGTTACGGACCGCAAATACAATCGGGAACTGGCGGAAGTGCTAAACGTGCCCATCATCTTCAATCTGGTTGGAGCATTGGCAAAAACGACCTCGGTCTTCATGGATGATCGTAACCTGGTTGGGGTTGCATTTGAATCCGGGCAACATGATGATCCTGAGGCAATCCAGCTTCATGAAGCAGCGATTTGGGTGTTATTGGAAAAAATTGGCTGTTTGGATGCCACTGCCATACAGGATTTTGCGACCTATCAGAGCCAATTGATGCAAGCGGGCCAAAGTCAGCCTCCCTATATGCGGGTGACCTATCGACACCCGATTGAACCAGAGCATCAGTTCAGGATGGAACCTGGCTACATCAATTTTCAAACCGTGTCAAAAGGCGAATTATTGGCTTATGACCGCAATGGCGCGATCCACTGTCCATCGGACGGTAAAATTCTGATGCCCCTGTATCAATCTCAGGGGGAAGATGGCTTTTTTATCGTGGAAGAAATTGCGCAGCCGCCAGTCTAGTACCTTTGCAGGTTATTGCTTAGCGGAAACGGATCTCACTCCTTCTGTTTGTTTTTCTTTCTCCCTTCCTCCTCTGGCATCTTCTCATCAAAGCCCCATTCATCATAATTGGTCAAACGCTTCTGAATCTGCGTGGGTACCTCTGGATGGTGGTAAAAAGAGCGCTTCGCCCGTTTCAGGCGGTCATGGTTTTGAACGTGAAGGTTTTGGGTGTGTTTACCACTGACTTCTACCATGGTGTGCGTGCCCTCAGTTGGTGTGATATCCTGCACATTAGCATGCGACACATTGTGCAATCGCAGAAATGCGATTGAATCTTCCAGTAGCCCCTGCCTGCCTGTTAACCCGTCAATGTCAAGCTTGTTGACGTCTCGCAAGTGGACACCATGCCGCCACTTTGGCTCAGTTTCTTTTTCATCCCAATGAATGCGCACATCGGTCAACTTCAAGCCATCGACCTGATGGATCATCAGGGCGTCATCGGCCCGTTTGTCCGGATAATCTTCTGCTTCCATGAAGAATTGCACATTCCGGAATTGGATGTTTTCAATCAGGCTACCTTCTGGATTGGCGGAATCAGGGGCATAGCCTTCAATTTTTGAGGTGCCCTGCCCATGAGCAATGATGTTTTCAAACAGGATGTTGCGGACTTTGCTCAGGCCATATCGTTGGTTCCGTAAAATGACCACCACCCAGATGGGATCTCCATTTCCCCACCAATTAAAATGCTTTCGATCAGTCTCGATGGTGATATTGGAGAAAATGACATCTTCAATGGTCCCGCCATATCGCGCCACAATGCTCAGGCCCCGGTTGCTGTTACGGATGATACAGTTATTGAAAATGATGTGGCGAAAATCCCCCACACTCTCAGTGCCAATTTTCAGCGCCGTAGAGGTCGAACTGAGAATGCAATTGCTAACGGTGACGTTCTCACAAGATTCATGGCGAATCGTCCCATCGGGTAAAACGCCTTGGGAAGATTTGAGCACAATGGCATCATCTCCGGTCGTTACCGTACAATCGCTGATATGCACATTGCTGGAGCCATCAATGTCAATGCCATCAGAATTGACACCAGCTTCCTGGGAAGAATAAATGTACAAAGCCCGTATCGAAACCCGGTTTGACCATTTGACGGTGATGCCCCAGGAAGGCGATTCAATCAATGAAAAGTCTTCGAGGGTGATATCTGTACAATTTTCGAGGGTGATCAGACGAACAAACGGAGGCACTTTATAATACATCTTCATGTCTACCCCTGCTTTTTCGGCATTGGCCGTGATGTCTTTGATAAAATGATCGACCTTTTTGAGTGGTTCATAGGTGCGCTCCGCCTGACCGTGGATCCTGCCTTTTCCCCGAATGGCAATGTGGTGCGCACTGTCGGCAAAGATCAGGGTAGGTCTTTTTGCAGTGGTTTGGAAGGGATAGTCAGCTGCATCCTTACTGGCAAAAAGGGTTGCGCCGGCTTCAAGGTAAAGTGTGGTATTGCTGTGAAGAACAATCGATCCGGACGTATAGTCACCGGCTGGGAAATAGACGGTTCCCCCCCCTTCATCCGCTACCTGGTCCAGCGCTTGTTGAATGAAGCGGGTTGCCAATTCTTCCTTGTTCCCTGAGGCGCCTAAAGAACGGACATTGACCGCATGAAAAGACTGAGCCAGAACCTGAGAATAGAAAAAGAGGAATACCGGGAGAAGAATGAGGCGCATGATTTTTATGAGAAAGTTAGGCATTTCAATGAGAAAAGAGAGAGAATGCCCGGATGGGCTTCCGTTTCATCAGATATACCGAAGGTGAAATGCTTTGGGGAAAAAAGCATTTTACTTTTCGGGATACCTTCAAAATCAGTGGTTTGGAAGAAGAGAAAATTACCAAACCACTTTCTTTTGAGTATAGATGCCTTCTTTCATTATATTCTCAAACAAAAACAGGAACCAGCTGAAAGGGCTCCTGTTTGACACAACTACTATGAGGAATGAAGAATCTATTTGAGCGTGGACCCCTGGAAGAAATACTCGGTCGAATCGCCGCGCTGAAGCCAGATTCTCAAAGGTACTGGGGGCGCATGTCTGTCGCACAAATGATGAAACATTGTCGGCTGGCCCTTGACAATGCAATGGGGAATCACTTTGGCAAACGAGCCTGGTGGAGCTATCTGCTTGCGCCCTTTTGGAAATCCCGCTATTACAGTCCCAAACCATTTCTGATCAAAAACCTCCCCACCCACTCAGCTTTCGAAATTGCAGAGGAACAAACCTTTCAGCAAGAAAAGGAGGCATTGGAAGCGGTGCTGCACCACTTTTATCGGGCTGGCCCTCAATTGGCGCGAAACGCTGTGCATCCAATCTTAGGACGGTTCACACCCGAGCAATGGGCCATTGGTCAATACAAACATCTCGATCATCACCTGAGACAGTTTGGTGTTTGATCAATTATTTTTCAACCGACTTTTCTCCTCTGATGCGCCTCCCTGGCGGGCGGCCCGGTTTTTTCCCTGCCCAAAACGATGGTTGAAACTCAAGCGAACAATGGGGCGCAAAGCGGATTCTGCCTCGAATAAAAGCCTGCCCTTGATATCAAATGCTTCCCGCGCTTCGAAGCCTCTGGCTGTCCGGACCTGAAAACTTTGGAAAATATCCTCGATGCTGAGTTGGAAACTGCTGTTGTTTATCTGTTTTCTGAGTCCTGCATTCAGAACACCAAAGCCTTTGATTTTGACAGTCCCATTGTAGTGATTGCCGGTATACCAGCCCGATAATTCCAGAGAAAATCCTTTGGGTAAGGTGAAGGTCTGGTTGCCGTTGAGATTAAAGGTCAGATAACTGATCTTATCCTGATCCCGGGTATGCGCCAACTGATACGCCCGCCAGCTTCCGGTCCAATTCACATTCGCATTCCACCAACTGGTGATGCGCCAGGGAAGATTGAGTTGTAGATTGACAAAGTTCTGATAGGCCAGATTTTGCGGAATCAAATACATCTGATCACGTGCTTCATTCTCCAGAAGTTGGAAACGCAAAATAGGATTGAGATCCCGGCCTGCTTGCAGGGAAATGGCATAACCTTGATGATTGAGACCAACTTTTAGCTGATTGGAGATGACAGATTGCAAGAGTGGATTTCCAGTTGAGACGGCGAGAGGGCTGATGTAGATGAGATTGGTGGTCAAATCCTGATAAGAAGGTCGGGTAATGCGACGGCTAAAGGCGAATTGAAGACTGGTTTTGTCCGTCAATTGATGAGAAAGCAGTAGGTTGGGAAAAAAACGCCCCCATTGCGTAGTCCGGTCGCCTTGGGCATCGATGATGTGGCGATGGACAAATTCGTAGCGTAAGCCTGCTATCAGCTGGGTTTTGGTGGTCAGACTTGCTTGCAGAGAAGTGTATGCCGCTGCAATTTGTTCTGTCATCTCAATGTCGGAACTGCTGCGATCCTCAACCACCCATTCTCCATCCACCAATGCTGCCAGCTGGGCGTTTGTCACATTAATGGCGTAGGTATATTTCATCCCTGCCTCCAACGATAAACCCTCCCGGAAACTGCGGCTGTAATCCATTTTTACCACCCCAATGTGGATGTCTGTATTGCTCTGTCCGTTTTGCTCATTGCGGAAAATCTCCCCTTCTGGCTTGACCAGGACCTCATCATCATTGAAGAAACGGCTGTTGACCGTAGAAGGACTGCGATTGAAGAGCAGGAGATAATCCAGGTCGGCTGTGATTTTTTCCCCTTGACGGAGATCCTGTTCGAAATAGGTATTGGCCAACAGATTGTGTTGGCGAAAACGACTCTTGACTTCACTGCGCATCTCCAGAAGTGAATCAGAGCTGGACCGGTAGCGGGCATGCGCTGCTTGTCCGTTCAGGCCATGCCGGAGATTGTACGTCATAGAAGCCCCCATTCGCTTTTTGTCGCTCAGATCGTGGTCAATTCCGAGGTTGACATTGTGGGCATGGGTTCGGTTGGGTATCTCATTGAGGAATTCTACTTCCAACTCCCCACCCAGTGGGGGCATGTCTTGTGTCGAAAAGGCATGCCAGTAGCTATAGGTTACATCACGCTGCCAACTATAGGCGGCCCGAAGATTGCTTTTGCCTTGAAAATGGTGCAGAGCCGAACTAATCGTGGCTTTTTCCCCCTGCCCATAGCCTCCGCTGAGGCCCAAAGTCGCGCTGCGTCCTGGCTGTAGACGTTTTTTGAGGACAATATTGATCACGCCGCCGTTTCCTTCTGCGTCGAAAGAAGCTGGTGGGGTATCAATTAATTCGATGCTTTCGACCTGATCGGCCGACATGCCGCGCAGCATGGCCATGATTTCCGCCTGCGGCAGCCTGATCGACTTACCATTGATCATGATGAGCACCCCTTCGGTCCCATTAAGAGACAGCTGGTCGTTTTCTCCATCGCGCATGATACCAGGGGAACGCTCCAATACCTGGAGGACATTGCTCCCCTGAGACATGACAGAATTTTCAACATTGACGACGAGGCGGTCAATTTTCTTCTGAAACAGCTGTTTTTCCGCCGTGATGTCAACACTGGCCAATTCGACCGGGGCCCCTACCAACTGGATCACGCCCAAATTCAGCGCCTGCATATGATGGAGTTCCTGATAGTGAGGCTGAAAACCAAGCTGCCGAATGTGAAGCAGCCACTCCCCGCTTGGAACCGATGGGAAGATAAACTGACCATCTTCGCCAGTTGTGGTGCCACGAAATAAACTGCTGTCCGCAGGATACAAAAGGAGAACATTGGCAAAGGCGAGGGCTTGATTCGTTTCGCTTTGCAGACGCCCCTGAATACCAGATTGGGCGAAGCCCGTTGGCGCGATGACTGTCCAGCAAAAGAGAAATAGAAAAAGATGTTTCATCGGATCACAGAATTTTTGTGCTTTCCTGCAAATTGAGGCGTGTCCTTTTCGAAACGGAATGAGATTGACCAAGGGGGAGAGCGGATTGACTATACGCAGGTAAAGGGGACTTTTGCCGGGAAAAGATTGTGTCAGACTCCTTTTTTGCCATTGATCATGGAAGATGGGTCATTCGTCAATATTTGGGCTCTCCTGGTGGATTGAATACAGGAATCCGGCTGTAAGAACGTATCTTTTCAAGAATTCGATAGTGGAACATCCTTCTGTATAAGAGATAGGTAAGATGAGCAGTCAATTGCTGAGCCCCTTTGAATCTGATCCCAATGCGAGATTTAGCTGGATCTGGCGGTACAAATTGTACCACATTCCCTTTTGGGCCTTGTATCATTTTTGGTGGTGGGCCGTGGGCATGCGAAACCCTGTGGAAACCCTGGAATTGCTGCTTAGTTCTCCTTTGGCCATCAA
>JBCBZF010001010.1:0-2654 GCA_039815525.1 Bacteroidota bacterium
CAACAGATAGGCTTCGGGACGCTGCCAGGGAGGGGAGGCAATATGAATACTTAATTTTTTTTCAGACTGATTCCACAAACCATCATGATTGGCCGCCTGAATCCGAAAACGGTAGGTTCCCCCATCGAGATTGGTATAAGTGGCCATCCGTTCTTCACCAGCTTCCCGCCAGGCCCGGTCAAATCCATCCAGGCGGTAACGATAACGGTTCTTTTCGGGTAACACAAAATTCAAGCCTGCAAAGTGAATGGAAAACAGATCATCCTGCCAATGCAAATTGATTTCCTCTTCAAAGGCAATGTCTTTTTCGATAAAAACATTGCCCCTTTCGTTTACTTGTCCGGCCCGCATTTCTGTATTAACAAGGCGAATACCAGTAATTTCTACTTTCGCTTCATTGGGATCATCGCGCAATTCGTCCGGATGGAAAACATTCAAGCCATAGGCACCGCCAAAATACAGATTCCCATCCTCGTCCATGAGCCCAGAATTTTCAGAAAACTCATTGCTCTGCAGGCCATCTCCTATGTCAAAGTTTCGAATGTGGGTCGCCTTGAAAGGCAGGTTTCCAGTTTGAATCATCGATAGTCCCCAATTCGACCCAACCCACATATTGCCACGCTGATCCGCAACAATGCTTTTTATCAATGGATTTGGCAATCCATTTTTTTTCCCTAACTGGTAAAAATGCGGGGCCTTCTCTTCATTGATCAAAATGTTAAGTCCATCATCCGTCCCGATCCATATCCGCCCATTGAGATCCTCACCAAAACATTTGATCACGGGATTCGACAAGCTGTTCGTATCCCCGGCCTGATGCTGATAATGCTGCAATATCTCCATACGATCAGGGTCAATCAGGAATGCTCCTGAATGTGTACCAGCCCACAACCGACCCTTCCGATCACAATACATTGAATTGACGATGATTCGATTCTGGATGCCCTGACGCCTCAGGTCTAACTCGGCAAATCCATCTCCCGGTCGGGTGTACCACAAGCCATCACTGGTCCCAATCCATACTTTTCCGCTTGAATCAGTCACAACACTCCATACATAATTCGTGCGGATGGGGCTGTTATACTTGTCAAAAACTTTGATGGAGGGAGCATACGACGGATTGGCAAGCCATTTTTGCTTCTCCCTTGCAGGAAGATAACTAAGTCCGGTAAATGTTGCCATCCAGATTCCGCCTTCATCATCTTCCGTCAGATTGAGGACGATATCATTGCTTAGGCCGTCCATGGCGGTCAGATGATGAAATATCACCCTGCCATCATCCAAAAATGTGGCATGATTGATTCCACTGCCATGGGTCGCGATCCAGAGCTGGTTGTCTGCCCCATTTTGTCGACAAGGGCTCATCCCGTAAACATAATTATGGCTCAGACTATTGGGGTTATCAGCTTGTTGTTTATAGAGGCGAAATTTGCGTCGATAGGGGCTATAATGATCGAGACCAGCCCCAAAAACGCCTAACCATACCCCACCATCACGGTCTTTGAAAAATCTGCGTACATAATTGCTACTGACATTGAGTTCTCTACCTGCTTCATGTCGGTAATTTTCCAAACGCTTTTCTGACAGTATCAGTCGATCCACGCCCTGATCATTGGTTCCTGTCCATACATTTCCTGCCTCATCAATGCCCACACATAGAAAATGATCAGAGTTCAGACGAATGGGAGACTGTGGATCAGTCGAATAGCGTGTCAATAGGTTCAGTTTTTTGTCAAGCTGGTACAGACCTTCCCGGACGGAGGCTAGCCAGATATGCTCATGGTCAAAAGCAATGTCAATGATGACTTCATTTTCGAAGACTGTTTGTTGGACCTGAAGCGTTTTGGGAGACAAAATGACGAGACCATTGTTGGTTCCACACCAAATCAGGCCATCAGGGCCTTCCCGAATTTCCATCGCCCGGTGTCGTCGGGGAAAGTCAGCAGCAATTTCAAGCTTTCGAAAAGCTTGTTCACCAGATGGACGTACCCAGAGGCCCTGCCACAAAGTGCAAACCCACACATTTCCCAGCTGATCTTCAAGCACACGGGCAACGAAGCGAAGGCTACGCTGAGAGAGCGTATCCTGGAAATCCGGAATCGTCTCTATCGCATCTGTTTCGGGGTGCAAGAGACAGAGGCCACCACCCGAAGTGGCCACCCAAATTCCTGAAGCACCGGCATGAATGCCCGAAATAAAGTTTCCGCACAAGCCGTCCTGCTTGTCGTATCGACGGAATTCATAGCCATCAAAGCGGTTCAGACCATCATGGGTCCCTACCCAGATAAAGCCTTTTTCATCCTGATCGATGGCCGTTACATTGGATTGAGAGAGCCCTTCTGCCTGTCCATAGGACCGGAAGCTGGCCGGGCTGCTTTGGGAGAGCAGGAGAAATGGCATGCCGATGCCCCAAAGCAGGCAGAGGATTCTTTCGATTGGTGTGGGTCTTCTCATCGAAAGATGTAACATAAAAAAAGCTTCCCCTTGCTACAAGAGGAAGCTTTTATCTTTTGCGGTGTAAAGTGCGCTTATTCGGCTTCTACCACGTTTACAACCTTGCGTCGTTTGGTATTGACGGTCTTTTCGGTGAATTTCACCACTCCGTCAGTCATTGCGAAAATTGTATGGTCTTTTCCAAGTCCTACACCTGCACC
>JBCBZF010000732.1:0-3818 GCA_039815525.1 Bacteroidota bacterium
CATGATTTGGGATATTGCCGGACAGGAATCCATGACAGATATTCCCCAGTATTACCTCAATGGGTGCAGTGGATTTATCTACGTCATTGATCTGAGTCGTCCTTCGACTTACGAAAATATTCAGTCTCAGCTGATGTTGATGCAAGGGATGATGCCGGAAGCAGTTCGGGTGGTTGCAGGAAACAAAAAGGACCTCCTCAGCGAGGAAGACCTCGAAAAAGTTGTGGGGGAATGTGCGATTAAGCCGGAAATTCTGACCAGTGCAAAGTTTGATCAGAACGTAGAAGAACTATTTCAGGCGCTTGCCGGTAAAATGCTCGCCAATCATGAGACTACTTGATTTGAAAGGGGAATACATGCGTCAAAAGGCGCAAATCATGCTGTTTGACCGCAAAGGCGTACTCCTGGAATCCTGCCATGCACTGGCGGATGTCAAGCCAATGTTGGGACAATCTGTTTATGAACTCTTTCCAATCATTGACAGTATGCAAAGTGTGATTTGGGAACAGAATAAAGATGCCGATCCGATCCGGATTCCAGCGGTTGATTTCTCCTTGAATCAACGCAAAGGCTATTTCGACTTTGAGCTTTTTCCGCATCCTGAGCAAGAGGATCAGGCGGTTTGGATACTGATTGACCAGACCCGCGTCTATAAATATTTCCAGAAGGTCCAGCAACAACGCAATGTGATGTTGGTTGAAAAAGAGTATCGCGAAAACGGTCGTGATATTGATATCCAATCTGCCCTTGACTAAGTATCTGCTCCTGCCTTTAGCCGGATTATTTGGCCTGATCATCCGTTTCCGGAATCTGGCTTTTGACAGAGGCTGGTTCAAACGCTGGCAGGCAGATATTCCGGTCATCTCGGTCGGTAATCTCACCACTGGCGGCACCGGCAAAACGCCCATGACCGAATGGCTGATCCGCCATTTTTCTACAGAACATCCCGATCTGAAAATTGCCTATCTCAGTCGTGGCTATGGCCGAAAGACCCGGGGATATCTACTGGTCGATGCCAAAGAAGATACGTCTGGTGAGGTAGGAGATGAAGCCCTGATGATCGCTGCCAAATGGCCAAAAGTAGCCGTGGCGGTCTGTGAAAAACGTGCTTTAGGCATTCAAAAGCTTCGGGAAGCGGAAAATGTGGATTTGGTGATCCTTGATGACGCCTTTCAGCACCGCAGCGTCAGGCGCGACCTGGACATTGTCATGATTGATGCCCAGCGCCTGCCGACGGCAGACCACTTGCTGCCCGCAGGCCGGCTGCGAGAACCACTTTCTGCCCTGAAACGTGCCGATGTCCTGATTGTCAATAAAATGATGGACGTATCACGGCAAGCAGAGATCCGAACGAAGTTTTCTCATTTTGGAAAACCTGTGATCTTTGCGCAGTATCAGCCAGACGGAATACATGCTTTCTCAGGCAGAAAAGGAAGTCTGGGAAAAGGAATGCGTGTTGCACTGTTCAGTGGAATCGGTAATCCAGCCCATTTCCGGGCTTGGGTTGAGCAGCAAGGCGTAGAAGTGGTATTTGAAAAACGTTTTCGCGACCACCACACCTATCGTCCAAAGGATCTCCAGGAAGTCCTTTCCCAAAAAGTGCACTGTTTCCTCACCACTGAAAAAGATGCGGCCCGCCTCCAGGGGCAGAGCTGGTTTACCCTCGACCAACGGGACAAACTGGCCTATATTCCTATTCAACTACAATTGACGGAGGGGGAAGAGAGCTTAAAAAGTCTGTTGCGCAGTTTGAATATCCGGGCTTGAACCATATTTTGATGGAGCATGGAGACTGAAACCTCACCGAACGATATCAGGGGCCGGATTGAACAGATCATTGCCGGGCTGAACAAGGACTTATTTGAAAAGGATAAGGCCATCCGGATGGCGTTGCTGTCCGCCTTAGCAGGGGAAAGCCTGTTCTTACTGGGACCGCCCGGTGTGGCCAAGAGTATGATTGCCCGCCGTCTCAAATATGCTTTTTCTGAGGCCAAATCATTCGAGTATCTGATGGGAAAATTCAGTACGCCGGATGAAGTATTTGGTCCGGTCTCCATCCGCAAACTCAAAGACGAAGACAAATACGAACGCCTTACTGATAAATATCTGCCGGGTGCCAACATTGTGTTTCTGGATGAAATCTGGAAAGCCAGTCCCCCCATCCAAAACGCCCTGCTAACTGTCCTCAATGAGAAGATTTATCGAAATGGCGAACAGGAATTTCACGTTGACATTCGTGGGCTGATTTCTGCTTCCAATGAGTTGCCGCTCAAAAATGAAGGTCTGGAAGCACTCTGGGACCGCTTTTTGATTAGATTGGTGGTCAAAAACATTGAGTCAGAAGCCTTGTTCAACAAAATGTTGATGTTGCCCTCCGCCTATAAAAAGGAGGAATATGTGGCAGAAACGCATCGTTTTGATCGGGAAGAATATGACCGCTGCGAAGCGGGCATTGACGATGTAGGCCTGCCGTCCCACATCCTTGGTTTGCTCAATCACCTGCGTCGGAGTGTGCGCGAACGCAATGCCACCGCCGAGCCAGAAGACCAAATGTACATCTCTGACCGTCGCTGGCGCAAAATGTCCCGCCTGCTGCGAACTTCGGCTTTTCTCAATGGGCGGACCGAAGTAGATCTCATGGATTGCTTTTTGATGGCAGATTGTATGTGGGACCAATTGCATCAATTGGAAGAAGCCCAGGCCCTGGTATTGGGCAGCATTGCCTCATACGGCTATCGCAAATTGGTCAACATCCAGCCCATCACGGCTGAAATGGACGCCCTGCGGGAAGAGATCGAGCGGGAAACGCGCATCGTTAGCTTCGAGACGGTTCCGGTCCGCAAGGTGTACAAAGACGAAACAGGCAACGGTTTTCACCGGGTAGAAGCCTTTTTTGGGGATTCTCCCGCCTTTATCCGGGTAGGGGACGCCAACCGATTGGAAGAAGAAGGCAGCATTTACGTTCCCATTTTTGAGCAGACCGGTAGCAGCTTTCGACCCTTTCAAACCTATCAGGTCTCGCTGGAGTCTGAGTTTGTCTTAAAGGATAAAGGACGCTCTCTGACCATCGAATCTGGTGATGAGCAACGAGAAGTGGTTACACCGCGTCTGCCTTCGCCCGAAACTGTCAAAATTTGGGATTCTCAGATTCAGTTATTGATGGAAATGGTGGAAAAAGGCCTCAAAGTCATTGAAGACCGACGCAGTGCAGATGAGCAACACCTAACCACCAATTTGTTTGTCTCACGTGAAAAAGCCGCTCATGTGATGGACAGCCTCGAAACGGCCAAAAACGAACTGCTCAACATTAAATTAGACATCGAAAAAACCCGACATCAGTATGAATCGATTGAAGCGGGTGGATGAGGAGCTTTCGGGCTTTATCGTCTTTGGAGAAATGATGACCCTCGACCTACGGCGATTAGTGGCGGAAATGCTGTTTCTGACCCTTTATGATCCCGGCTATGTGGCCATGCCTGCCCTGGAGGATACTGTTATCCCAACCAAATATCCGCATTGGTATCGCCTGTTGAAAACCCTGCTCAAAGAAGATCATTTATCCAAACTCACCCGTAACAATGAAGACTTTTCCCTTTCTGTGGCCAAAGAAACCCTCAACTGGTGCAAGAAAATGGCCCTCCGTTTCACCAATCAACATGCTTACGTAGACGAAGAACAGCAGTTTTCACATTTGGAACACCATCCCGATGAGACAGAGGACACCTTTGGGCAGGCCCGCTTCTTCCATCAGCTCGGCCAGCATCAGTGGGACAGACGGGTCCCGCTCGGACGGTTTGAGGATAAAGGCGTTGCCGCAC
>JBCBZF010000670.1:0-4147 GCA_039815525.1 Bacteroidota bacterium
CCATTGTGTTTCAGATTGAGCGGATAGCCATATTGTTCATGCACTGTGTCAATTAAGCCCCCTCTGGTCCAGCCTTCCTGATACGATTCAACCCCAATCGGGTAATCAGGAGATCCACTTCCCAACACATAGGCAATCAAGGTTTCATCATAGCCACGCAATTGATGATTGATTTCCCAATCAAAATTCGGAGACCAATGCCAGGTAAGACTATTGCGCCCGTTTTGGTACCAGGCCCATTCGATCCCTTGCCACAAACTGTCTGCCTCTGCCGCAAGTTGCTGCTCTTCCGCGGAACCACCTGCAAAATACTGTCTGACACACAGCAGTCCCTGCGCAAGGAAAGCAGTCTCCACGATGTCGCCACCATCATCTTTGGGACTGAACGGTATGGTCTTGCCTGTCCGCCCATCTATCCAATGTGGCCAGGCACCATGGTAGCGATCTGCGGTTTTTAAAAATGAAAGGATCTTTGACAAGCGATTCCGTCCCTCAGCTCGCCCAACAAAATCACGTTCCATTGCCACGAGGATTCCCATTAGGCCAAAACCCGTTCCACCTGTTGTTACGATATATTGATCCAGTGTCGGATTATCCAGATGGTATCGCTCCCGGGCTGCACCACTGGTGCTCTCTGCCCCTTCCCAGAAATATTGAAATGTTTGCTCCTGTACCAGGTCAAACAGCTGTGAATCAGTAAGAACTGGCTCCGGGTCAGGGGGCTGAGGATTCGGGTCCGATTGACAGGCGAAGAATAAAAGAAAGAGAGCCAAAAAATAACGCATCAGTAAAGGCTTTTCTTAAAAAAAGCTTTTTCTCGTACAAAGCCATACTCAAATCAGTTTGTGTACAAAAGCTTCTTCAAAAGCGCGGATTCACAAAATTGTTGAAGCTTGATCCAAAGCGGTAATTGATGCCGAAGTAGGTAAAATAGGTAAAATTGGTGTCCAGCTGCTTGATCTGGAGCAGGATGTCTTCGTCAGTGATATCCGCCTTGGGAATGTTGATGCGATCCCGGACAAAGGAAAAATAGCCGCCCATATTGACACTGAAACCCTTAAATATCTGCCATTCGATCTCTGGATTGACATAGGCGTTGAAGAGCTTGGGATTGTGCAAAAATTGTTGAACGCCCATATCCAAAGAAATACTGCCCCACTTCTGGGTTTGGGAAAAATCAATTTCCAGGCCGTGGCGCATCACCGTTTCTTCCATCTTGTCATAGATGGTGCTATCGGTATAATTGAGGTATTCCGGACCGATCGAATAATTGAAGCTAAAGCGTTTGGTTTGGGCTTCTGTGTAGGGAAAAATGTTGTACTCAATGGCTGGTTTCAGGGAGGCTGTCAAATCCGTATTGCCAAAGGTAGATGAGCCAGCGCTGGCCCGCAAGCCTGCTGACCAGCGGGGGGTGAGGCTTTTGACGTACAAAGCACGCGCATTATACCGACGAATCCGACTTGAAAACTGCTCCCCATCCGTTAGGGTAAAAGTAGATTTCTCAAAGTTATACCAGGTGTTGAAGGTAAACTTATGTTGATCCGTGATCCGCGACCCGGCAAAACGTCCGGTCAGGTCGATCCGCTCAAAACTGGCTTCACCATTGAACCAACCATTGCCACCAATGTTGAAGACCCAATAATCCCAGGGATCTTTTTCTTCCACCTCTACAGTTTCATCTTCGTCTTGATCATCAATCTGGTACGCGATCTGATCAGCCAGCGGGCTCATCAATAAAAAGGGCAGTAAGCCTTTTTTTAGCTCGCGAATCATTTGTTCCCGACGGAGCGCCTCAGTGGCATTCGGGTCAACAAAATAGGTGAAGGTGTCGGTACGTGCCGCATACAGGCCATTCCCCTGAAAAACCATTTGCACCTCACTGCCGCCAGAACCAGTCTCCTGCCGGGTGAGCAGAACGAATATCTCTGCATCCTGACGGTTCAACATATAATTGACAAAGGTGATTTCCTGTTTGATGAAGGAAAAATCACAATACATCTGGCAATCAATGAAAAGGCCCGGTCGGTTTTGGCCAGAGATATTTGGAAGAATGACCAATAGGAAAGACAGGCAACATAGGAGGTTTCGTGCATTCATAGGATTGTTCGTTTGGCAGTGAATGACAGAGGATGTATCAGCTTAATGGGTTGCGCTGAATAAGATACACCGTCCACATACGCTCATTTATCTGCCGAAAAGTAGCCCATCCCATTGGTCATCACAATGTATGTCCAGTGGAATGGGCCAATCCTTACAAAGCCTTAACAATCTTTTACACTGTTTACAACTTGACAAACTGTCGCAGCACCTGCTGACTCTCGTCAGCCAGACGAAGCATATACATGCCAGCCGGCAGGTCATGGGTATCAAGGCGGATTTCATTCATTCCCTCAGGTAGCTTTTCCACTTGTAAGATCTGTCCCTGCAAATTGATCAGTTCCATACGTTTCGGACGAAAAACTTCCCATTGGACCAGAAGCTGGTCCCGTACCGGATTGGGGTAGAGATTGACATTCACATCAAAGTTGGGGTGCAGACCGGTATTGATGCTACGGCAGGCAAAGGTCTGGTCGTCATAAAAATCCTGCACCGCATCCAGTCTTTCCCGCAGGAGGTTGATGCTGGCAAAATTCGTACTGTCACGCGCAAATACATAAGCCAGATCAAAACAAAGATCACTGCCAGAGGGAACATCATAGGGCCCACTGGACATCAGGCCGGTTTGGTCACCAATGACATTTTGTATCCAACCGTTGAAGGTGACTGGATCACCGGGAAAAATATGGTCCATTGGCACAAAGCCTCCATACCCATCCCCCCCAAAGGTAAGCGGCGTGCCATCTTTCCACTGGGACATCAGGTAGCCATAGTAGTGTGAAGTCTGTTCAGGGTTACCGGTTACCGAAAAATCATTGAGATAATTCATCGAATTGGTCATGGGAACATTCAGCATCCGCACCCCCATCGCCGGAGGCATCGCACCATATCCGCCAAATCCTACATCCAGAGAGTCAAAATTGTAGGCATAAATGCTGTTGCGCATGGTATCTGTCCCCACGGCATCATCACGGAAGAACCCAAGGTCAAAATCTGTCCAACTACCCAGATACATCTCGCTGAGATTCAGTGGGCGTCGGTTGATGATGCGATAATGCAAAAAAACCGTCTCGTTGATGATGGGGTCATTGGGTGTGTCATAGCCATATAGCATCCCATGAACCTCTACTGGTAAATCTTCACCTGCCAATTGGCCTTTGGGGCCAACCCGTTCGCCATTGAAGATAAAAAACACACATGCGTCCCCTCTGATAACAGGGTATTCCCCCAGCATGGGCTCATACAGATTGTTGGCATTGAGGTCTTCAAAAGGCGCCAGATAAGGCGCCTCGCCATTGGCGAAATCCCCATTGCCCGGCCAATCGGCGATACCAGAAGGTGCCGTGTAAAGAGGATCAGCCCATTGGGCAATGTGGGCATCAATTTCCGCCTGGCTTACCTTCCACAGTCGGTCATAAGTTGTCGGAAAATTGCCAGTGTAATCATCGGCCAGTGGACCAGGCATAAAGTCATCGGTTTCCTGACGATAGGTCTGCGCAGTGACATGCAGTCCGCCGGCTTCATCAATTGCCCCCAACCAGAGATGAGCGGCAAAAACAGCGTGTTTGTCTTGCCCTTGTGGCACCTCAAAATGAGGTGCACCCTCCAGATCCCAAAAGAGATCACCAGATGCATGTACACCGGCATTGATCTGGTTGGTGGTCAGGCTGTCATAGGTTTGTGCTGATAGGGACAGGCTCATCAGTATTGCCAGGGCCCCGGTGAGTGTGGTACGAAATATATCCATGGTATGTCGTGTTTGTTCCAAAATTGGGACCACTCACTCCAATCAAAAGTTCATTTCCCGAAAGGAATGACATATTTCAATAGGAGCAGACATGATTCGATTCCCCCATTTTGGGGGAGCGCATTGCTCCAATTTCCAGACACCAACCAAAAGCCGCAGCCATTTACTCAGGTCAGAAAGCACATTTTCCCCACGAAATACCAGCAATGACATTTTTACGATCGCCTTACACAGAATTCTGATGAATCAGGTAATGCCAAACCGGAAATGAAGGGGGAAATATTTACACAAAAACTCATCCCA
>JBCBZF010000879.1:0-3124 GCA_039815525.1 Bacteroidota bacterium
GTGGCAAAATCAGAAATCCCTTCCTGCTCGTATTCCTGTTGGCCTTGTTCAACCAACTTTCAGGGATCAATGCCTTTTTATACTACGCCCCTCGTATCTTCGAAACTGCGGGTTTGGGAGAGAGTACTTCTTTCTTGAGCAGCATTGGGATTGGCGTCGTCAATTTAATATTCACCTTGATTGGATTGGCATTGATTGATCGAAGTGGGCGCAAAAGGCTCATGTATATCGGCTCAGTAGGCTATATATTTTCTCTTGCAATGGTGGCAATCGCTTTCTTCCAGTCATGGCAAGGCTTTGCGGTCCCCCTTTTTCTTTTCATTTTCATCGCCTCACATGCCATCGGACAGGGAGCTGTCATTTGGGTTTTTATATCAGAGGTATTTCCGAATCACAACCGGGCCAAAGGACAAACCGTTGGGGTCTCTACACACTGGGTAATGGCGGCCTTGATTACACTATTTATGCCTTCTGTTCTGGAACAAGCAGGTAAAGTGGATGGAGAGGGATATATCTTCCTCTTTTTCTCAGCAATGATGGTCTTGCAGTTACTGTATGTACATTTTATGATGCCCGAAACCAAAGGTCTTTCTCTGGAAGAGGTTTAGGTAAAATCTACACATATTTTGAAGCGAAGCAGCCCAGGTGGCTGCTTTTTTTCATCCCTCCCTACTCATTCAAATCACATTATATCCCAACAAGGATAATTCCCACATAAATCATATTCTACGGCAGAACATTTTGGGGATTACACCAAAATAAATATATTGAAAACAATATATCCTATTCACACACAACATTTACCCAAATTCACATGAAAAGAAAGACACTCCTACTCCACTTTCTCCTCGCCCTTCTTACCATTCCAGCTTTTGGGCAGGGTATCATTTATGGTCCGACCTCTGTTTGTTTGAATCAGCCATATAATTACTCCATGCGGATTCTGCGTACAGATATTTGCATGGTACAGATCAGCATTACTGGTGGTACCATCAATGGCATCACCAATCAGAATATGCATTGTGCTGTTTTGGGGACTTGTCCGGCACCCTACTACCAGAATATTAACATGAGCAATACCATCTGGACCTCTTCCGGAACGAAAAAAATCACCGTGACTTTTTTCCGCTCTAACACAAATAATTGCTATAGTTCTGGATCACTGGTGCAAGTGGGTTCTCCCCTCGTTTACAACGTCTACAACAGTCCCACTGGTGGCAACATCAGCGGCCCCTCCAGCGTGTCTGGCAGTACTGCTTACTTCAACATTCCAGGTAGCTATACCAACCATAGCTGGTCAGTGGTACCCAATGGTTCTGGGATCAATGTTTACAACTACGGCAACAACTGTACCCTGACCAATGTCAACAATTCACCCTATTCTTGGCACATGATCAGTTTCCAGGGTACCAACTCTTGCGGAACCACTCATTATGCCTCCAAAAGTTTTTACAAAACCAGCGGTGGTGGTGGTTGGAAACTGGGTGATGAGCTGATTGAAATTGACATTTTCCCCAATCCAGCTACTGATAAACTCACCATCCAGCTACCAGATTATGACAATGAAGTTCGTGTCATGGACCTATCTGGTCGGGAGATGATTCGTCGTCAGGGCTCTGGTGAGATGCATCTGGACATTGCCAGCCTCGCGGTCGGCACCTATTTCATCAGTGTTCGGGATCTCAGTGGAAAGATTCCTCCGATGAACAGTAAGTTCATCAAGCAATAAGTCTTTATCTCCACATCATACCTCAGGGGTCAGTCTTTCCATGGGCTGGCCCCCTTTTATTTAGGCAAAGCGATCGATAAGATTGGCGACCAGACCAGTCCAACCGGTTTGATGGCTGGCTCCTACCCCTCGTCCGTTGTCTCCATGAAAATATTCGTAAAATAAAATCAGGTCCTGGCTGTATGGATCCCGATGATGAAAGTCTTTTTTTGGATACACCGGGCGTTTGCCATTCTTGTCTTTCTCAAATAGCTTGATCAGGCGTAGGGAAATTTCCCGTGCCACTTCGGCAAGGTTGAGCATATTCCGACTGCCAGTTGGGAAAGCTACCCTAAAGTCATCTCCAAGATAATCATGATACGTCATCAGCGCCTCGATCAGCATATAGTTCATGGGAAACCAGACGGGCCCGCGCCAATTGGAGTTTCCGCCAAACATATTGGTGTCGGATTCCCCTGGCTGGTATCGGATCGAATAGACCTGCTCATTTACCTGCATTTTGTAGGGAATCTTTTCATGAATTTTCGAGAGTGAGCGAATTCCATAAGGCGACAAAAACTCTTTCTCGTCAAGCATCGCATGAAGCACACGTCGCAACTTCTTAGGGGACACGATCGACAGCAGAATGTCTTCGTTTTCGGTTTCCTGTGCGAGCATGGTCATTTCCTCATCTTTCAATTTATGTCTGCGAAACCATGACATTCTTCGCATGAAATCTTTGAGCTTTTGCTGCTGCTCTTTTCGCACAATCGAAACGGCAAACATCGGTGCTAATCCCACCAGTGAACGGACCCGAATCATCTCCTCCTCGCCTCCCGGCAAAATCAACAGATCAAAATACAAACCTTCCTTCTCATCCCAGAGCGCAAAATCTTTTTGTCCCCGATGATTGAGGGCATGTGCGATCAAGGTAAAATGCTCAAAGAATTTGGTGGCCACATCTTCAAAATCAGGATCTACCAAACTGATTTCCAGGGCCATTTCCATGAGATTCAAAGCATAAGTCGCCATCCAGGCCGAACCATCAGCTTGTTCCAGATGTCCTCCTCCGGGAATTTCACTGCTCCGGTCAAATACCCCGATATTGTCCAGTCCTAAAAAGCCGCCCTCAAAAACATTGTTGCCATTGGCGTCTTTCTGATTGACCCACCAGGTAAAATTGATCATCAGCTTCTGGAAGACTCTTTTCAGAAAGGAAATATCCCCGCTTCCTTGTTGCTTTTTCTCCATCAGATACACCTGCATACTCGCCCATGCATGCACCGGTGGATTGACATCACTGAAATTCCACTCGTAGGCGGGAATTTGTCCATTTGGTGCCATGTACCATTCACGCAGCATCAGGATGAGTTGTTTTTTGGCAAAATCCGGATCTACCATGGCCAGCGGGATACA
>JBCBZF010001273.1:0-1751 GCA_039815525.1 Bacteroidota bacterium
CCTGACAAAGATACAGATTCCTCTATTATCAACGATAAGAAGATAAGAAACAATATACAGGCTTTCTTGCTTAAGACCATATATGCGCACATTGATCATTCTCCACCTTCTGAGCACCCTGATGATGACCGGCGTCATCTGGTTTGTCCAAATTGTCCATTATCCGTTGTTTGCTGAAGTCGGACCTGATCAGTTCACTCAATATGAAGGGCTTCATGTCCGTTGGACCGGCTACATAGTGGGACCATTGATGTTGTTGGAACTGGGCAGTGGCCTGTTATTGTTTCTAGGCATGGAAGGCAGCAATCGGTGGTGGATCGGTGGTGCCATGGTCGCGTTGGGATTGATTTGGCTAAGCACTTTTTTCCTTCAGGTACCGCTCCACGGACAAATCTCACAAGGATTTGACTTAGCAGCGATCAAACGATTGGTGAGCACCAACTGGATCAGGACCATTCTCTGGAGTCTGCGGGCTGGAATTCTGCTATATTTGGTCTCAGGCTGGCTCAAGATAAAAGTCTGAGAATCTCATTTTCTCTATGATTTACGGCATCATTCCCGCTCGATTTGCCTCCACCCGCTTTCCGGGTAAGCCTTTGATTGATTTGAAGGGTAAAAGCATGATTCAGCGGGTGTATGCGCAATGCCTGAAAGCGGAAGTACTGGACAAAGTGATTGTCGCGACCGATGACCAGCGCATTTTTGATCATGTAAAAAGCTTTGGGGGAACAGTGGAGCTGACTGCCCAACATCATGCTTCAGGTACGGAAAGGGTAGCAGAAGTCGCCGGCCGCCTGCCACAGGCAGAAATCGTGGTCAACATCCAGGGAGATGAGCCATTATTGGACCCACGACAAATTGAATCTCTCGTAAATTGCCTACAACAAAGTGATGCTCCCATCGCCACTTTGGCCCGAAACATCAATCCGAAAGACATCACCAATCCCAATGTGGTTAAGCTTGTGCGCAATAAGGCAGGTAAAGCACTGTATTTCTCCCGCTCCGCAATTCCTTTCGTCAGAGGCGAAGAAAATGTAGCCAAATGGGCCACGCATACTGCCTTTTGGCAGCACATTGGTTTGTATGCGTTTAAAACGGAGGTACTTCATCGCATTCCTTCGCTTTCCCCATCACCACTTGAAGTAGCAGAGTCCCTTGAACAACTGCGTTGGCTCTATCACGGGCTCGACATTGCAGTAGCCGAAACAGATCTGCCAACCCATGCCATTGACCATCCGGAAGATGTAGAGCGGATTTTGAAGCTGCTGTAAACACCTCTTTTCCCTTGAAAAGCGTATCTTTCAATTGGAATTGATCATTATGGAATAAAAAGCCATCGCCAGCCTGAGTATCGAAGAATATCTTGCCTTTGAGGAGACAGCAGAGGTACGTCATGAATTTCACAATGGTGAAATTTTTGCGATGGCTGGTGGAACCTTGAATCACAGCAAGCTGGGATCGAATATAATGGCTCAGCTAATCAATCGAGAAAGCACCAATGGTTGCTCCAGTTTTAATGGCGATGCAAAGATTAGAGTAGATTCAGGGAACCGCTTTGTTTATCCAGATGCTCTAGTTGTGTGTGGAGAGATTGAATCAAGTCAATATGATCCCAATTCCATTACCAATCCCATACTCGTGGTAGAAGTTCTCTCCGATTCAACTGAAAAATACGATCAAGGTGAAAAATTCCGCATTTATCGAAATCTGCCTTCATTCAAAGAATATGTTCTGATTGATCAGAAGCGACC
>JBCBZF010000360.1:0-6381 GCA_039815525.1 Bacteroidota bacterium
GATGACAATTTCTTTACCCTGGAGGATTACAAAGAAAAAATCTCAGCCAAACAGACGGATAAAGATGAGAAACTGGTTTATCTCTACACCAGCGACAAAGCGGCACAGGATATCTACATCCGGGCCGCAGAAGGCAAAGGCTACGATGTGCTGCACATGAATGGCGTGCTGGACAGCCACTTCATTGGTTTACTGGAAAGAAAAATGGAGAATACCCGTTGGGTGCGGGTTGACTCAGACACCGTAGACAAACTGATCCCGCAGGCAGCAGAAGAAATCACTGAAGATGCCGATGCACTGAACGACGATCAGGAAAACAAGCTCAAAGAAGTTTTTGAAGCGGTTAAGCGTGAGCCAGGACATGTGATTGGCATGGCGAAGTTGGGGGAAACGCAGTTTCCGGTTACCATCACCCGTCCGGAATTCATGCGTCGCATGAAGGAGATGGCCGCCAATGGCGGTGGCATGGCTTATATGGGCGAGATGCCGGATACGCTCAATGTGGTGGTCAACACTGATCATGCCCTGGTACGCCGTATCCTGCGGGCCCGCAAGAAGGAAGAACTGGCCCGACAGTTGGTGGATCTGGCTTTGCTCTCACAAAATATGTTGCAGGGAAAAGACCTGACGGATTTCATTCAACGCAGCGTAGACATGCTCCAGAAGTAAGTCTGTTTCACAAGAATATGAAGTTGCATCGGTCGCTGGCCGGTGCAACTTTTTTATTAACTGGATCGCTCGTGGTCTGTCAAGCCTTCATGTTCGGATGAGTAGCGTTCTTTTTTTTTGGTGAGAAACGTTCTCTATTTCACTGAAACGGGATTTTTACAGGGGCGTTTTGCAAAACGTCCCTATGAGATCAACCCAAAGATGTAGGTTTGACAAAGCACTAGCTCACCGCATCACCGAGAAACCACAAAAGCTTGCGGGATCAGCTCGTGTTGTGTTTAGGAAACATCTTCGCCCCCCTTTAGCACCATCGGCTCGATGATTGAGAGCAGGATATAAAGTAAAAAGAGGAAAGGAATGGCCTTTAAGCCAAAAATGACCACCCCCAACACACATGACAGAATCAGACCATAGCGAAACAAATTGTCTTTCAGGCTATAGTTCTTGAATTTGAGTGCAATCAGCGGGAGTTCAACGATCAACCAATAGCTGCTCACCAGGGTCAGGCCGATCAGCACCCAGGTATTTTCCAGCAGTGGGGTGAGCCAGAAATCTTTGTAACCGTATTGGATCAGCCAAAGCGAATAGATAAAAATGGTATTGGCTGGTGTCGGCACACCGATGAAACGGTCACTTTGCCGGGTGTCCAGGTTGAAGCGGGCCAGCCGCACGGCTGAGAGGATGATGAGAATAAAGCCAAAGAGGAAAAGTGGTGGTTTCTCCGGCGTCAGAGGATGCCAGATGACATTGGGGATAAATTCCCGCCCCATGGATTCTTGAATCAAACGCCCCATGATGAAGCCAGGCACCACACCGAAGGTGACCATGTCGGCCAGAGAATCCAGCTCTTTGCCAATGGGGGAACTAACTTTCAGGAGGCGTGCCACAAAACCATCCAGAAAGTCTGCCAGTAAGGAAACCGTTAGCATGACACCCGTCAGGATGATATTGCCGGTGCTGATTGCGATGATGGCAATACATCCACAAAACAGATTGGACGCAGTCAGAATATTGGGGATGGCAGCACGCATATTATCTGTAAATGTTTTTGTCCTGTATATACTCAAACACCCGTTCCGGAACCATATACCGAACCGACTTTCCACCTTGCAGGCAGGTGCGAATGTAGGTAGCAGAAATGTTCAGTAAGGGAGCAGTAAAAATCCGGATGTGTTCGTGATCGTCAAATTGGCTGGACTCGGTATCAATCCGCGGATAGACAAAAATGGGGTAATATTTCAGAATCGCCTCAAAATTTTTCCATTTGTGCAAATGCTGAAGATTGTCCTGTCCCATGATGATCGAAAATTCATATTTGGGGAAGCTTTCCCGCAGATGAATCAGAGTATCAATCGTATAGGAGGGTTTCGGCAGA
This sequence comes from Bacteroidota bacterium, assembly GCA_039815525.1. Classification (GTDB taxonomy): domain Bacteria; phylum Bacteroidota; class Bacteroidia; order J057; family J057; genus JBCAWW01. The sequence goes on from JBCBZF010000360.1 coordinate 2,045, forward strand.
GAAAATTCCACATTAGAGGCCCGGAGCTGATCATCTTCCCAAATCGCTTCCTCCACCATCCGTAGCCGATCATATTCGGATAGCAGATTTTTCTTCTTCTTAAATGGATTTTGCGGAGAAACCACGAACCAGATCTGTTGCAGATCAGTCTCATTGAGTGCTGTCCGGGCCAGAATCAGATGCCCGACATGAATGGGATTGAAGGACCCAAAGAAAAGACCGATTTTTTTCATGTCCTTACGCCCAATTCCTGTTGGATAATATTGCTCATCTCCTCTACTGCTTCTTCCAACTCATCATTGACCACAATGTAATCAAATTGATGACGGAATTGGTGTTCGTGTTCCGCTTTGGCAATGCGGCGGGCAATGTCTTCGGGGCTGTCAGAACCACGCCCTTCCAGGCGTTTACGAAGGGCTTCGAGGCTGGGTGCCTGAATGTAAATCGCCACCGCATCCGCCTGATAGTGTTGCTTGATGTTGACACCTCCGACCACATCCACATCAAAAATCGGGCAACGCCCGTTGGCCAAAATTCGGTCCACTTCAGTGCGCAGCGTCCCATACCAGGCACCGGAATAGACTTCTTCACATTCCAGAAAAGCATCAGCAGACCGCAATTCCGCAAACGCTTCCTGACTTTTGAAATAATAATGCTCTCCCTCCGTCTCATAATGACGCGGTGGACGGGTTGTAGCAGAAATGGAGAAGGAAAAGAGGTCGTAGCGCTGTAAAACGGCGTTGACGAGGGTGCTTTTACCGGCGCCACTGGGAGCCGAAACGATGAAAACCTTCCGTTTGGTCAATTCCATGGGCAAAGGTAGCCCGGCAAAAGAGGATTTCAAAGTGAGCAGTCGGCTCATTGACTTTGATTTAAACGGAGGATTCCGTATTTAGCCGGGATGATCACCGATCCTCGTCATGATCCGATGGGTCAGGCTATGCTGGACTACTACCATGGAAGCCTCGATGCAGTGATCAGAGTTCTGTCGGATGTGGCAGATGATGATGTCATCCCGGCGCGTTATTTGTTTCGTAGTATCACGGATATGCCGCTTTTGGAAAAGCGCGCATTGGATGAGTGTCGCGGCAAAGTGCTGGATATTGGTGCAGGTGCTGGCAGTCACAGTCTGGCTTTACAAAGCCGGGGACATGAAGTGGTGGCCATGGACATTTCACCAGGCGCAGTTGAAGTCATGCACATTCGCGGTGTCAAAGACGTCCTGCATCGCTCTGTATGGGAAGATGCGCCCGGTCGTTTTGATACCATTTTGATGATGATGAATGGCATCGGTTTGGTCGGAAATCTCAGCGGGCTGGAACGCTTTTTCCATCACATCAGCAGCTTCCTCCAACCAGGTGGACACATTCTTCTGGACTCATCTGATTTGATGTATCTCTTTCCAAACCAGGATGAGGCCATCAATCTGCTGATGAATGAAGAGTACCATGGAATTGTCAATTACAAAATGGTCTATCAGCATGTACGTGGCAAAGCATTTGATTGGATCTTCCTGGATTATCAGCGGCTGGCCTATCATGCCAAGAAGTGTGACTTTCAATGCGAATTGCTTCAAAAAGGTGGACATTTTGACTATTTAGCCCGTTTGTGGGTCGATTCGTCAAAAAATTGAACACAATTGCCTGAATTTCAGTATATGTAAGGTGAAGGTATATCCTAAAGAGATTGATTTTAAGAAGTGTTATGGATGTAAAGGAAAAAATTGTTATCAACTTTCCCCTTCCGAAGGTCTTTAAATATCTGTCAAATTTTAACAGCCATAAGAAGTTTACAGAGCTGTACAAGGATAGTAAGCAGATTACCAAGGGGAATATGCAGAAAGGAACCGAGTTATTTACAAAAGTGATTTTTCTCGGTAAAAAGATAGAGTCAAACAACGAGGTTGTCTCTTTTGTCCCAGACAAAGAAATTACGTTTGAGTCCAAAGATGGACCCGTACCAGTAAAAGTGAAATACGAGCTGGTACAAAAAGGCGAAAAAACCGAAGTAACAACCAGCTTTTCCATTCAGCCTGGTGGTTTTTTCAACCTCGAAGAAATGTTTCTCAGACCCCGTTTTGCCAGTGCGATCTCCAATTCACTGCAAAACCTGAAGAAGATACTCGAAGCCAAAGCCGCTTAAGGCAGCTTTGTTTTCTGATGAAAACCCATCTGAGTCTCCAGACTCGGGTGGGTTTTGTGGTTTTATTCTGGCCCCATCAAGGCTATGTATCTCAGTGGATGATCAAACACATCAATGCCCAACTCAGCAAAGAGTTCCCGAAAATAATCCAAACTATTTTCGTCATAAGAGGGTTGGGGGGTACAACGATACAGATTACATTCGAAACACACCCGCACCTGTCCAATGATCTGCCCTTCTGCATCCTTGAATACAATCAGATGACGTGGTAGAAAGCACCTGGCGCCATGCGTTTTCGCCCGCGGGAGTTTTACACTGACCATATCCAGTACCCGCTTGGTCTGCTCAGGGTTTAGCTTTGCCTGCTGATGGTAAAAATCGCTTCGGATGAACTGTCCTTTTTCGATGACAGTGGGATCAACTGCTCCGGGCAAATTGTATAAATAGGCCGCAGCAGAATGAATGTGATGACGTATATCATTCATGTGGTCTATGTTTAAGTTTCCACTGGAAATCCACTATCTGGCTGCGCCCACTCTGTCCAGGAACCATCAAAGATGGCGGTGTGATTCTCCCGCACCAGCTCACAGGCGAGCAGGGTGATACAGGCCGTCAGGCCAGAACCACAGCTAAAAACCAATGACTCATCTCCGATATTCAAACGCGCAAATATCGCCTCCAATTCTTCTCTGGGCAGAAAATGGCCGTCCCGTAAGACTTCGGTATACGGGAAACTGTGAGATTGCGGAATGTGACCGCTACGCAGGTCAGGTCGTGGTTCAGGTGCAGTGCCATCAAAGCGCCCCAGCGAACGCGCATCCAGAACCTTGGCCCGTGCATCGGTCAGATTGGCCTGTACATCGGCTGACGCCCAAACCCGATTGGGATCAAAATTTGCCTGAAAATTTCCTACTGGACCAACATACGGCTTGATGTCAGCAGTTGCGTATCCGGCTTTGATCCAGGCCGGCAGGCCGCCATCTAAGACCGCAACTGACTGATGCCCCATACAGCGAAACATCCACCATACCCGTGGACTGGAATAAACACCCAATTTGTCATACACCACGATTTGGCTATTCTGATTGATCCCCAGTTCCTGTGCTGCCTTGGAAAATGCCTCCGGACTGAGCAGTGTATTCGGGAAGGGACTGGCTGGATCAGAGAACACGCCTTTGATGTTGATTGGTCGGGCACCAGGGATACATAGCCTGTCGGCTGCCTGGGGTTCGTTGCTGCCAACTTTTTTCATGCTGGCGTCAAGGATGACCAAATGTTCATCCTGCAGATGGTCCTGAAGCCATTGGACGCTGACCAGAGGTTGTGGGATCATGTGGGATTGAATTGGAAAGGGAATTTAGCATAAAAAGCATTTTCCCACTCAAATCATATTTCTGAATGAGGAGAAGTTGTCAGCCTGACAAGCTTCATTTGAACTATTTGAAATTTCCACATGGGAAATCGATAAAATGACAACTATCTTTGCTTAATGATGAAAGGGCTTTTCCCCTGAACGGACGACGATTTTCAAAAGATTGTGTATGAAAGCTTCAAATTTTTTCCTTCTTCTTCTTCTTTTATTTGATATCGGTCTGGTTGCTGCCCAGGACATTGAACCAGCTCCAAACGACAAGGCCGTGGTATACTTCCTAAGGCCGGAAGGTTTTTGGGGTGGGGCCGTCAAGTTTACCTATTTTGATGGCAATAAGGTAGTTGGAAAATTTGCAGGGCGTAATTACATCAGATATGAATGTGAGCCAGGTACGCACAATTTTTGGGCAAAGAGCGAAAACCGATCATATGTTCAGGGCAATCTGGAGCCTGGGAAAATTTATCTGATCGAAGCTCAGCCAACGGCTGGTATTTTATACGCACGGGTCAGGTTAAAACCGGTTGATCCATCCAGCAAGGATATGTGGCGGTTCCAGAAACTCATCACCAATAAGGGGGGGAAAAAGTTCACGGATACGCTTTTGGCAAATATGAACAATCGATTCACCGGCAAAGCCATGCGGGGCTTAATCAAACTCAAAAAGCTGGAAGTAAAAGGAAAGGAGATTCCCAAAATCGATGGTGAGATGGCTATGGATGCAGCAGACCTCTACTTTACAAAAGCGGATATGTAAAAAACCGGCAGGGTGTTTATCATACACCCTGCCTAATGGCTTCTGTTAGCGTACAATCACCTTTTTTCC
>JBCBZF010000740.1:0-3787 GCA_039815525.1 Bacteroidota bacterium
TCCAAATACAAATCTTTCGCCCGGAGATAATGATAAATCGCAGAATCAAAAGCCGCAATCTCAAAATGAAGGATGCCTGATTCAATATGATAGGTCGCATCATAAACCGGACGATTGATCTCTGGTAATAACTTTGCGACCGAGACCAGGGCTTCACGTGATGCCAGAAAACTTCCCTGCCGCCACCGGAAATTGGCCAGATTTAAATAGCCTCTGCCAAGTCGCCTGATATCTCCTGCTCTTTGTCCTGCTCCAATTGATTGCATGAGATGCGTCAAAGCAGAATCGCTGTCATGTGCGAACCATTCAAAGTATAAATCTGAGTGTACATCCGCCAAGACCGAATCCTGGATGGGGTCTTGCAATAAGACATGGAGGCTATCAATGACTCTGGCGGACTGCGCAACAGATTTCTGAGGCACCCAGAAGACGAAAAGCAATAAGATGATCGAAAAAGGTCTCATTGTCAGGAAAGTTAGAGCTCTTTTTCTGATAAATCACCCGATCGGGTGACGCACAGAGAAAGCAAAGACATTTACTTTGTCATGTTTCCTTTTCCTAGCAGGAAACGCCTTACTTTGGCCAATCTGATCCGCCAAAGTGATTTGCCCTTATTATATGACCCTTGGCACCCCTTACAAGGTCTGGTTTTTTAACCGGATCTGCCAATGGGTCTTTTACTCCCCCAGGGTCCTGCGTAAATAAGCCATTGCCTCAGAGCGAGAATGGACGGCAAGCTTATCATAGATCCGTTTGACATGTGTCTTCACCGTATTCAGACTGATATTATGTTGATCTGACAGTTGCCGATTGGTTTTACCTTCGAATATATCTTTCAAAATCTCGATTTCTTTAGCGGTAAAATCAGTATCCAGCTTTTGGTTGATGAAGCTTGCTTTCCATTGGGGAGGCTGCCAGCGGCGGGTGAAATTGAACAATGCAATTTCGATGCTACTGTATAAATCCTTCTCATTGAACGGCTTAACGATGTATCCCATTGGGTGCGTTTCTTTCGCGGCATCCAACACAGCTTTATTGGCATAGGAGGTGAGATAAATGAATGGTACATCAAATTCTTCATGAATTTGTTTCCCGATCAAAATCCCATCTTGATTGTTCCCCAAATTGACATCCAGTAAGGCGAGATCAGGGGTCTTTTCCCGCAGAAAATGGATCGCATCTTCACGTTGGTAGGCAACACCTGCAATGACATAGTCCATTCTCTCCAGGCAATCCTGGATGTCCTGGGCAATGAAGATATCATCCTCCACGATCAATATGCGGATCTGGTTCATATTACATTGGTTCCATCACATCCAAAAACGTCATTTCAGGCACGTCTTTTTGCAGCAAACAGCCAGAAGTACTGCCATTCAATCCATTCTGGGTTAGAAATGCGATCACCAAATACCCTTTGCATCTCGTCAAAGTCTGGGAAGTTTTTTACGACTGAAAAAGATTCACCGTTTTGTAAGGATCGTTTCTGTAAGGTATTACCATTCAGATCGGTTTCCGAAATGGGGGTACTGCTTCCTGGTACAAAGCGATTGTCAAGAAAAACAAAATGGCTTCCAGACTGGATTTGCTGCAGAATCAAATCTGCAAAATCTGCAAGTTGCTCCCGGCGGATATGAGACCAAATGAAGCCTCCAAATAGTGCATCGTGGTTCTTAGGCTCCATTTCCCATATATCAGCCTGGATAAACTGAACTGGGCAGCCATACTTTCTGGTCTGCGCAATTGATAAAACTGAGGCATTGATATCGGTAGCGGTGATTTGCTGGGCCGCCTGAGCCAGATATTGCGTCCACCAACCGGTCCCACAGGCGATTTCAAGTAAATGCTGCGCAGGAAATTGCCGACTCAATCGTGCCTTGATGTCAGCCAGATCCTCTTGCCGTTCAGGTTTTAGATAAACCTGATCATACTCTTTGGCTCTTTTGGCATAATATGCAATCTGTTCATCCATTTTCTATTGCTGGTTTAAAAATGCGTTTGTCAGCAACGAATGTTCCAAATGGGATTAAAGATGCCAGCAAAGCCCAGAAAAGGGTCATCAAATTCCACTTTTTCTCCTGTCCAACCAGCAGAACCAATAGACAATAGCCCACAAATAGCACCCCATGTGCCATGCCAATCACATAGTTGGGCATCGGCATTTCGTACACATATTTCAGGGGCATGCCCAGGCCAAGCAACAGCAAATAGCTGATGCCTTCCAACAGACCGAGCAACCTTAGGCTTTGAAGTTTGTTTGTCATGTATAAATGATGCTTTTCACAGACAAATTACGCAGGAATGCATTCCTGAGCCAACCGAAAAAAGGATTCGCTCGTCCTAACATTGGCCAATCAAGCGGAAATAAATACCTTTAGCCCCAATCTGAAGAATATGAAGCTTTCTACTATTTTGCTTTCTCTGCTGTTGCCTCTGACAGCCTTTGGTCAGTTCTCGACCACCAATTTCTCCATTCAAGCTGGTTATCAGGTTAAAAACCTTAATCCACGTGCCCTGAATTTCGTGATCAATCGTTACAACGCCAATCGCACCAATGAAAGCCTGCAGTTGGGGACTTTCCGTTGGACATCTGGCTTGTTCTTCGCGGGGAGTATCAAAAGAGGCCGGACTGAGTTTAGGTTGTCCGTGATGACCAATCGCGCCCAGCAAACTGGCATTGCACCCGACTCAATGGGCGTCTCACAAAGGAGAGACCTGAGATTGTCCGGACTTCGCTACGGTATTGGGTTTGTCAGTGAACTGATCCCCATCGGGGATTATGTCTCGATCAATGTTGGGGCCCAATTGACGCTCAACACCCTGGAAGTGGAAACGGCTGAAGTACCAGAGTCTTCTTTTGATGTCAATGCTGAGCTGAATTTGATTGAAGATTATCTCAATCCCAGCTTCACCATACAGGCACCGATTCGGATCAAGCCTACTGAGCAGTTTCACATCTCCATTGAGCCATACTATCAGCTATATTTTGGTCCCACCAGCTTCCAGAGCACCAATCAGGCGATCAATCCCAGAACTTTTGCGGCTGACCCCGTTACATCTGTAGAACAGGACCTTGATCACCTTGGGTTTAACCTGGTGGCCATTTTTTACTTTCGCAGACCTTAGTAAGGGGTAATTATTTGACAGGGAAAATCCTGACTTTTGATGCCTCAGTTGACCAATCAACCTTGATCCGCTTTCGCTCTTTACTGCCCCTTTGATTAAGGCGGAGTACAGCAAAGCGACCATCATTCAGAATGTCGATCTGGGAGACATAGTGCTGGGCAAAGTAATTGTCTCCGATCTGGCAGTAGCCTTCAGGGCCATTGCTCTGGGTCGCCTCGGCAATTACCTGGACTCCATCAGGATTAATTTTAAGAATCCAAATCGTCTCATCAATACACTTACCGCACTCTCCCCATCCAAATGGTGTACGGGTGGTATTGTCTCTGACGACCATGCCCGGCATACCATCAGGGAAGTAGAATAGCTGATTTTCAATCAAATCGTCTTCCTTTGGCGTCATAACCGAGCGCTGGGTCTCAATCACCTGCCCATTGAGTAAGATGTATTCCCGCAAATGACTGGGCCGATTGACATAGTCCTGCTGCACCACGACCTTGCGAATAGAGTCATCACGTACCGGGCTGGTCTGATACAAAAATGGCTGACGAAAAAAACGGACCTCAGTCAATACCTGGCTCACATCCTGTTCCTGAAACATCAGCCCATCCACATCAATCGAAGCAGTAATCCATGATTCTTCACTGTACCATAGGCAAAATTAAGA
>JBCBZF010000760.1:0-3685 GCA_039815525.1 Bacteroidota bacterium
GTATGCGCCTGCTTGCTGGTAGTCCCCCTTGAATTGGTACACGTTTCCGATATTGGCCAGACAGGATGCATTGCCATAGCTATCATATCCCTTATGTTTGACATTGATCAAACGGGATTCTTCATAATAACTCAAGGCATTATCGTAATCAGCCTGTCTTTCATAATACACGCCCATATTCATGAGGGTATTGGCGGCAGCAGGATGATCACGTCCCAACCCCTGTTCGTAGATCGCCAAAGCCTGTTGGTATTTTGCAAAAGCCTGTTCGTATTGTCCTGAATATCCCAGGCTGATGCCGATCAGGTTATGTGTCTCAGCCAATTGTAGACTGCCAGGGCCATATACCTCTTCTTCCAGGGGCAATAATGCTCTGCACAAATTGATGACAACTTCATAATTGCCTTGATCATACTGATGATTGATGAAGGTTTTTTTTACATACAGGCAGACCGGATCTTTTTCGGGAAAATGGAGGTCTGCAAGACCTATCGCTTGCTTGATGAGTCGATCAGCTTCTTCAAAATTCTGTTCCAATTCACTGGCATATTGTCCAGCCAGTGCATAGGCTTCAATCGCCCGCTTCCATTGCAATACCTCCATAAAGGCCGCCGCGCTCTTCTCAAGACGAATGATTGCCTTTCGGGTTTTTTGTGCCTTCTTTAGTCTTTTGCCTTCGACAAACCACTGATGAGCATCAAGGCTATCTGGTTCCGCTGCTTGCAGAAGTTGGGCAGGCAGAAGGAACAAAAAGCTTGTCAATAACCATATTAGACGCATCACCTCTGCTCTTTTCCTCAAAATATACAGAATCAGACTTGCTTTGGGAAACGACGGCCCCAACCGAAGATGCTGTTTACTGTATCCATGATCCTCCAGTTATGTTTTACCAATATCAGCTAACGTACAATGAGTAGCCGAATATTTTGTTCCCAACTGGTATGCGAGACTCTTAGCAGATATTGCCCCTGGGCGAGCTGGCCGAGGGGAATTGCCTTTTGATGCTCTCCTGCCGGGAGCTTCCATCTCTCCTGGTGTATGCTTTGGCCAAGTGGATTGAGAATGTGAACCTGGACATTTGCTTCATGAGGGAGAAACAGCTGAAGGGCTGTATACTTGCTGGCGGGATTGGGAAAAAGAGTGGCTGTGGGGCTATCTGCCTGCTGGAGCTTGATGCGTTCGATTGTACTGTACAAAATCGCACCACTGGCATCAAGGAGTCGCAGGCGGTAATTGAGCCAGCTGACACCACTTCGGATCGCCTCTTTGTCTTCGAAGTACATCCCAGTGAGCTGTTGGGAGGCACCGTATACAGGCAGACGATTGATTGGGGTAAATACCCCCTGATCAGTGCTGCGCTCTATTTCGATCTGACTGCCGCCTTCACTGGCCATCAATTGCCAGGACAGAATCACTGACTGCCCCTGTTTCCTGACTTGAAAGTGTTCGATGCTGATGGGAAGGACGATCTGGGGGTTGGGTTGATGAAAACCAATGGTTAGACCTGGCAAATTGTTTTGATAGGTCCCGATTGCAACTTCTCCCAGGCTGTAGTCATATTGAAACAACCCAATGTTGTTGCTCCCTCCCCCAGTGGAAAAGAGTTTCCGTTCCAGAGATTGTCCCCAGACACTGAAACAAATGAGCAAGAACGCAAAGGAAAGGCTAATTTTTTTCATCAATCACTTGTTGCAGCTGTTGAATCTTGCGGTCCATCATCTCGATTTGTTCCTGTTGGTCCTGAATTGCTTTGATCAAAACGGGCACCAATTCCGCATAATTGACCCCCATCGGTGCATGATCAAGCTTTTCCTCCGGTTTGCCAGCCACAACCTCTGGCACCAATTCATACAACTCCTGGGCGATCAGGCCAATTTTATCCCCAACCAATTCTGTTGCTTTCCACTGATACGAAACTGGTCGCATCTGCATCACCGTTTCCAGGCCATACGACAAAGGCTGGATGTCTTTTTTTAAGCGAAAGTCAGAAGTTTGGATCATGCCATTGACTGCATAGACGAGCAACCATCGATTGGCCGGGCCTCCCAGACGTCGAAGGGCATCATTTTCCGGGCGGACATCATTGTCAAATTCCGCCAGTCCCTTAACAAAGAGACCATTGACCGGTGCCAATTGTGCATCTCCGACGGAAAGACCGCCATTGCTGTTGACGCGCAGTTTTGTCCCACCGGCGATTTGTACTCTCAAGGCATTTTCGCCAGTGTTTGCATTCAGATGGAGACGATCACTTGGGTTTCCGACTCCAATTCCGACTTGCAGATCATCTGCCAATACCATGATGTCCTCCGTGGAGGCACTGGTTCGGCTAAACACGAGTTTATCTCCCCCGATCCCCCAGCCTGCATCACTGGCACCAATGAAAAAGTCATTGCCACCGGCATTGGGATTGTCGAGATGAAGCTGCCAGTTACCATCTTCGATGTCCAATTTTGCCGCAGGCGTATTGTGGCCTATTGCCACTTGTCCCCCTCCTTCAACTAGGCTAATGTCCTCGGTTGAGTTGAAATTCAGATAAAGCGTGCCACCGGCATTTTCCATTTGATTGGCATCAAAGCCGATGCCATTGGTTGCGGAGCCGACCAAGAGTGCTGCATTGGTCATGTCCAACCCGCCATTGTTGAGTGAGCCGAGTGCTGTAGAGACGTTGAGAAAGCCAGTTGGCGTATTGTATCCAATGGCCGTCTGGCCATTTTTCTGAATCATGAATGAATTGGAGCGGTTGTTATTGCTCGTCCCATCTCCAATGATGAAGATCGGATCACTGTTCACCCAACTAGCAGAATCACCTGTGATTGCATTGAATCGACCCAGGGCCATAGAGGCATAAGGATAGGAATTGGTTTGATAGCCGAAAGTGGAAGAATAGTTGCCGCGTGCCTCCGTCACCCAGCCAGTCGAAAACGCATTATAGCCGTAAGCATCACTGGGTCCAAGTGCAATGGATGCCTGCCCTCTGGCGTCTGAATTCCATCCAATGGCGATGGCGTAATCTTCTCTGGACGAAGAAGCCCCCAGACCCGTGGTGCCACCACCGATTGATACACCATAACGCCCACCAGTGTAACCATACATGGCGATGCCACCTTCATCATCTGCCACACCTTCAAATGTAATGCTGCCGCGTCCTCGGGATGAGCCACCAAATGTAAAGCTATTGTTGCCTTCTGCATGTCCAAAGAAGGCGACTGAACCAGTGCCATCAGCCCATCCAAAGCTTCCGAAGGCAAAAGCACCAAAGCCCTTGGCTCTTGCATTTTGCCCCGCGGCAAAAGAATAAAAGCCTACACTGTCGTAATCCCAGAATTTATCATAATTGTAGCCTCCGAAAGGATTGTTTAAAAAACCTACCCGAAAAGCACCTTTGGCCCCATAGTAAAGCATTTTGAATCCAGAGCCGGTCAGGCCATCTCCGATCAGGAGATTGGATGTATCAGCCATGTGCAGAGATGTTGCAGGCGCATTTTCCCCGATTCCCACCCGGCCACTATTGTAAAAGGCGGTATTGTTCGTTTGAGACCAAACTGATGTGTTTGCGATGCCTGGAACCCAGTTCGTACCATCCCAAACCATGCTTTGGCCGGGTGTGAGGCCCGTCAGATCCACATTGTTGAGATCCGCCATCCCCATATCAACCTGTTCGGCATAAAGTGAATAAGGCACAGAC
>JBCBZF010000803.1:0-3473 GCA_039815525.1 Bacteroidota bacterium
CCAAGCTCAGGATACGTATTGGTCACCTGAAAAAGATGAGACCAATTATAATTATAGGGAATCACCATAGAGCCATATTCTGAGCCCTCGAACATGCGTTCCCAACTTGTCAGGTTTAAGTCGCCAGCGGGACTTGAGCCAACATGACAGCCTTCAATGGCACAGTCAGCCACAATGATTTCGGCCATATCATCTGGAAACTGGCTGGCAATCAGATCTTCCTGAGGAATGCCTTTATCGCAGGCAGCCAAACTGAAAAATACCAAGAGGAAAAGAAACAGACGGGAATATTTCATGGGCTTTGCGGGAATATATTTGAAGTCGAAAAGTATAGAAAAAAAGCTGTAGTTTCGGTGCAAAATCTGTCTCACGCTTTACGTCTTTTACGAAATATGGTCCGTATTGGTGTGTTGGGTGCCGGTCATTTAGGCAAAATCCACTTGAAATTGATCAAAGAGATTGACAGCCTTGAACTGGTTGGCTTCTTTGACTCTGATCCGACTGTCAGGGAAAATATTTCTGAACAGTTTGGCATCAAGGCCTTTGATGACGCCCAAAAGCTTCTGGCTGTGGTTGACGCGGTAGACATTGTGACCCCGACAACGACGCATTTTACTTATGGCAGACAAGCCATTAATGCGGACAAGCATATTTTCATTGAAAAACCAATTACGCATACGCTCAATGAAGCTGCACAATTAAGACAGATGCTGCTGGAAAAACCCTATTTAAAAGCACAGGTTGGGCATGTAGAACGATTCAATCCAGCATTTTTGGCCATGGAAGGGCAGGATTTACATCCAATGTTCATTGAAGGACATCGCCTCGCTACCTACAATCCGCGTGGTACGGATGTCTCCGTGGTCCTGGATCTGATGATTCACGACCTGGACATTGTCCTGAGCATGGTTAAATCTCCCATTTCGCAAATCAATGCTTCAGGCGTCTCTGTGGTCAGTGAAACACCAGATATTGCCAATGCCCGCATTGAGTTTACCAATGGTTGTGTAGCCAATCTGACGGCAAGCAGGATATCGATCAAACAGATGCGACGCTTGCGAATTTTTCAGAAAAACGCTTATCTGGCCCTCGACTTTCTGAAAAAAGAAGCAGAACTCCTTCAACTCTCAGACGACCAACCCGATCCGGCCACTGGAGCCATGAGTTTTGAAATGGATTCTGGGAAGGATAAAAAGTACCTGGTATTTCAAAAACCCAATGCTGAGCCGGTCAATGCCATTAAAATGGAATTGGAAAGCTTTGCCAAAGCCATCGCAGAAAATGGGCCCGTCCCCATTTCGGTGGAAGATGGGTATCGGGCATTGGACGCTGCCCACCAGATCGTGGCCAAAATTGAAAGTCTGCAAAGACGTTCCATGGAGTTTGGCTTATGAGCCGTTTGCGTCAATCGATCCGCAAGGTCCTCGTCATCCGTTTTAGTTCAATGGGTGATGTCGTGCTGACCAGCCCGGTTGTACGTAGTCTCAAACAAGCCTGTCCGGAGATTGAGATTCACTTTTTGACCAAGGCTCCATATGTGCCCTTGGTTGCGCATTCTCCTTATATCGAAAAGGTCCACATTCTCCCACAGGATTTTGCTCAGTTGCGTGCAGAGTTAAAAGCCGAAAGCTTTGACTATGTCATAGATCTGCATCACAACCTCCGTAGTTTTCGGGTCAAGCAAGCTCTCCGAAAGCCCTATACTTCTTTTGATAAGCAAAATCTCCGTAAATGGTGGATGGTTAGGGCCAAGAAACTTGAGCCTCCGGTAGCCCACATCGTCGAACGGTATGGACGCTGCCTGAAACCACTTGGACTCGAACTTGATGGCGGAGGGCTTGATTTGTTTCTGCCGGATGAATTAGATGGGTTTGGGGAAAATTGTCTTGCAGAACATGCGCTCCAACAACCCCTGGCCGTTGTTTTGGGAGCCACACATAAGACAAAACGCTGGTTGCCCACCTATTTTATTGAATGTCTCAATCGGCTTGGAAGAGATGTGATTTTACTGGGAGGAAAAGATTTATTGGCTGATGCGGCGCATGTCTCTGACAATCTCACGATACAACATCTGAATGGGGTAGGGGCCTACAGCATGTTGGAGTCAGCTGCCATCCTGAAAGCCTGCTCTCAGGTTTTGACTCACGACACTGGACTGATGCACATTGCTGCAGCTTTTCGGATTCCGGCTGTGGTCTTATGGGGAAATACCTTACCCGAGATCGGGATGTATCCCTGGCAAAGTCCGCATGAGAATCTGGAAGCAAAAGATGTTTCGTGTCGACCATGCTCAAAGATTGGTCATGATGCGTGCCCCCAGGGACATTTTCGGTGTATGAAGGAATTGAAACCAGATGTCGTGGTCAAAGCTTTGCGGCATCAGACCCCTTGATGTCATGCTTCCTTCACAAAGCGTAGCAAAGCCCTGACCTGGTTCAAAAACTGTGCATCCTCTGATAACAATGAGATTTTGTCCTCGGTTGCCTTGACCAAAGATGCATGTTGGCTTTCTGATTCTCGCGTCAAACGATCAAACTCTTGTTGAATGCTTCGCAAAGATGCACGGACATGTTCAAGCTGCTCTTCCTGCTGCTGCAGCTGCCCTTCGGTTGATTCCTTGAAGGCCTTTCCCTCCTTGATCAGGTTACCAACCCCCTTTTTGAGTTTTAAAATATCTTCTCGCGGATATTTGATCCGCTCTTTCATGGCGCTGAGTCGATAACTGAGATAGTCATAAAGCCGAACCGCTGGACGCAGTCCTGTCAGTAAAAGGGCAAAAACAGATCCTACATATCCTACTGCACCAATTTGGGTTTTTGCCAGAAAGTATAGGCCGATAGCTGAAAAAAGGTGCAGGGCAATCGCCACCCAAAGATAGGTCCGGGATATTTTTTGCGCGTACCGGATGTCTGTTTCATTGACCCCAATGCCTGCTTCCACCGAATCTTGGGCGTCAGAAAGGACTTCCCTGGCTTTGAAATGAAGATTCCAGGGCACAGTTGTGATCAGGACCAACCACCAAAACAGCCCCACTCCAATCAACCAATCCATGAAATAGTCCATTGGCAAACTGGTCCAATGAAGAATCCCAAAGATCAATAAAGTGAGCAAAACCATGACGATCAGTGAAAAGAAAAATCCATTTTTCATGCAGAAGAAAATTACGTTCGAGGTCCAATATTGTCATAGTGGGTTTCCCATTTGAATAAAATTCTGCCAAAAAAGGACTTTTCAATTGATTCTGATCTGCTCTTTTGCCTGATTTATTCTTCTCCCCAAACGTCTACAACCAAGAGCTTTTTCATCAACGGTTTATTTTTTTCTGCTAATTCGAGATGGGCTGGATGAGGGAGATATGCATCCCGGTCCGCTTCATTTTTAAAGGTGAGGACGAAACAATGTGTAAATCCTTGGCTCAAGCCTTCGGTGCTGATATCTTCCCCGCCTTCAAACTTGATGATCTGTGGAATAAG
>JBCBZF010001127.1:0-2286 GCA_039815525.1 Bacteroidota bacterium
CCACGATTCCGTCCACCACGGCCACCCCTTCCCATAGACATAAAGGAACGTACCCCTTTTTGATCCAGATACCAATACACCTGATTCCAACCTGTATCCGGTTTGTGGGTGAGATTGCGGATGATATTGCCCTCAGCATCTACAATCTGAATTTTCACTGTATCAGAAGCAGTCGAGTCCAGAATCGCTGCAGGATTTACCATGAAACTAATCCGTCCACCGGGACGACGATTCTGCCCTTTGAAAATAGAGGTAGCAGAAAAGCGTGTTCCGGATGCCTGGCGGGTGTGCACCAGATAAGCATCAGGTGAAGGAAAAGCTGTCAGCGTCTTTTCAGTGATATTGGTGCCATTTTGCGCAATCGCCCGTAAAGGCTGGATATCATCCAGAACAAAAGCAGCACGGCCAAAAGTACCAATCACCAAGTCATGTTCTCGTTCCTGAATGGCCAGGTCCATCGTTGAAGCAGTAGGATAGCCATGTTTCCACTGGCTCCAGTTTTCACCTTCATCCACACTCACATACAGCCCAAACTCTGTTCCCAGAAACAGCAGCTTTGGTTCGACTGGATCCTGTATAAAGGAAAGACAATACCCCCAAACATCATTTTCATCGACAATGCGCTCCCATTTCTTCCCAAAATCACGCGTCCGGTATACCCATGGCGTCCAGTCATTCCGACGATAATTATTGATAACGACATAGGCTTCTCCTGCATTGGTTTTAGAAGCACGAATTTGGGGAATCCAACTGCCAGCCGGTACATCTTTCAATTCTCCAATCAGGTTTTTCCAACTTTGTCCACCATCTTGTGTCAGTTGCAGATTGCCATCATCCGTTCCTACCCAAATCACATTCTGATCCACGGAACTCGGTTCAATCGCAATAATGGTGGTATGATTCTCCGCCTGGGTTACATCATAGGTCAGGCCACCACTTTCCATCTGTTTTTGTTTTTCAGGATCATTGGTGGTGAGATCGGGAGAAATGGTGGTCCAGTTTTGGCCTCTGTCTGTACTTTTGTGCACAAATTGGCTACCATAATAAATCGTCGCATCATCAAATGGATCAGCCGCAATGGCTGCGTTCCAGTTGTAGCGAAGCTTGACGCCGTCCGGATGACGAGGTTGAATGAAAGTCGTGTAACCGGTCTCTACATCATAGCGACCAAGCGATCCCCCCTGAGACATGGCGTAGCCATAACGCGCATCACCGGGATCAGGCAAAACATCGAATCCATCACCAAAGAATAATTCTTCCCAATATTGATTGCGGATCCCACCGACACGCCAGGTGTAAGCAGGTCCACGCCAGGAGCCATTGTCTTGCATGCCACCATAGACATTGTAAGGAATTTCATTGTCTACGCGGATGTGATAAAACTGCGCCAGCGGTAAATTCTCAGCAAACCGCCAGGTTTGACCACGATCGTGTGAAATATTCAAGCCACCATCATTGCCTTCAATGATGTAATCAGGATTATCAGGATGCTGCCACCATGCGTGGTGGTCTGGGTGAACACCGCTGTACGGCAATAGGGTTTTAAAGCTCTTTCCCCCATCTTCACTCCAGGTTACCAGCGAATGCAGAGAATAAATCCGATTCTCATTGCTTGGATCAACATAGATGTCTGCATAGTAAAAGGGGCGGTTGCCGAAGTTGCCTTCCCGGTTTACTTTCCGCCAATTGATCCCACCGTCATTTGAGCGGTACAGGCCATTCTTTTTTGCCTCAACTATGGCATACATCACTTCTGGATTATTGTGGGCAATGGCCAATCCTATGCGGCCCAACTCTCCTTCCGGCAAACCATCTTTGTCTGTTTTCTTCACCCAGTTCTTGCCGCCATCGTGCGTGATATACATGCCTGAGCCTTCACCACCAGATTTAAAAAACCAGGGCCAGCGACGAAATTCCCACATGGCTGCTACCAGCTTCTCTGGATTAGACGGGTCCATGACCAAGTCGGCAATACCCGTTCGCTCGTTGTTATACAGGATCTTCTCCCAGTTTTTTCCACCATCAACTGTCTTATAAACGCCCCGCTCGGGATGATCCCCCCAGGCAGAACCCTGCACCCCAGCGTAAACCACATCCGGATTGTCAGGATGGACAATTACCCGATGAATGTTGCGGGTATTTTCCAAACCCATCAATTCCCAGTTATGCCCACCATCAAGGCTCCGGTAGATTCCGCCACCACTGGTCTGGCTGTTACGCGGATTTCCTTCACCAGTTCCAGCCCAGATGATGTCAGGATTTTTCTGATAAATACAAATAGATCCA
>JBCBZF010001257.1:0-1800 GCA_039815525.1 Bacteroidota bacterium
GAGTACAGCAAGCAATTTGAGAAAAAAGGGATGCTGTTGAGCGGCTGTAATCCTGAAACAGAGTTGGTGGAGATCATCGAACTCAAAAAGCATCGCTTTTTTCTCAAATTGCTTGCTGTACTCATTGTTGAATTCATAGCGGTGGCGATGCCGCTCCGCTACACGGGTTTTCTGATAGGCCTGATGGGCCAGAGAATTCCGCTTCAACAAACACTCATAGGCGCCCAGGCGCATGGTTCCACCCATTTGGGTAATCCTTTTCTGCTCTTCCATCATGTTAATGACGGGGTCAGCAGTCTTAGGGTTGAACTCTGTGCTGTTCGCTTCTTTAATTTTCAGCACATTTCTGGCAAATTCAATCACAGCAACCTGCATACCCAAACAAATCCCATAAAAAGGAATGTTGTTTTCGCGGGCATATTTTACGGCAGTGATTTTCCCTTCAACGCCTCTTTCTCCAAAACCAGGTGCGACCAATATGGCATCGATCCCTTTGAAAAGGCGTTCGGCATTTTCATTGTTGATATCCTCAGAGTGAATCCAGTCAATGTCAACGGAAAGCTCATTCTCTGCCCCGGCAATCTGAAGAGATTCAGATATAGAGAGATAAGAATCATGTAGCTCAACATACTTTCCCACCAATGCGATTCGCACTTCGTCAGCAGGGTTTTTGAGTTTTCCTACAAAGTCCCGCCAGTAGGAAAAATTGGGTTCTTCCTTCATCGGGAGTCCCAGTTTCCGCAACACCACTTCATCCAGTCTCTCTTTATGTAAAAGAAAGGGGACTTCATAAATGGTGGTGGCATTCACGTTTTCAATCACGGAATCGAGGCTTACATTACAGAAACGAGCCACTTTATTACGGACTTCCACCGGAATCTTCCGCTCCGAACGACAGACGAGGATATCGGCCTGTACCCCGGATTGGAGCAACATCTTGACAGAGTGCTGGGTCGGT
The DNA here is from genome assembly GCA_039815525.1 of Bacteroidota bacterium. GTDB lineage: Bacteria > Bacteroidota > Bacteroidia > J057 > J057 > JBCAWW01. Next base: position 959 of record JBCBZF010001257.1, read on the forward strand.
TTGGTCTTCAATTCTCCTGCTGCTGCCAGATAAGGGACCAAAGTAAGGTGGATCACCAGGCAGTTTTCCGGACCATGATCATAACGAAACTGACGCAGGGCCTCGACATAGGGGAGAGATTCAATGTCACCAACCGTTCCGCCAATTTCTGAGAGGATGATGTCAAATTGCTGGTTCTCGTTTAGCAGTTTAAAGCGACGCTTGATCTCATCGGTGATATGAGGAATGACCTGGACAGTTTTGCCACCGTATTCTCCCATCCGTTCCTTTTTGATGACTGTCTCATAGACCCGTCCAGTGGTCACATTATTTGCCTGAGAGGTCGGCGCATTCAGAAAACGCTCATAATGTCCCAGGTCAAGATCTGTTTCCGCGCCATCATCAGTTACATAGCATTCCCCGTGTTCATAGGGATTCAGCGTACCCGGATCAATGTTGATGTACGGGTCAAACTTTTGAATGGTGGTGTTGTAGCCGCGCAGTTGCAACAGCTTGGCCAGGGATGCAGCAAGGATTCCTTTTCCGAGTGAAGACGTAACGCCTCCGGTAACAAAAATGTACTTGGTAGTTTCTGACATAACAGCTCGCGCAACAATTGCGCAAAGGTAAGTCTTGAGACCCGGAATGTGAAGGATGTTTGTAAGATTTCCGGGCTGGAATGTGGCATTTTGAAGACTTTGTTGTACCAAATGCGCAAAAATCGCTTCTGAGGGTATTTTGAGCCATGTAAGAGAATGACTCCCTCGTCGGAAAAATACTACCACTCATCGAACACCATGATGTAAGAAATATATTTTTGGTGCACTTTTGTATCAACAAAGGAAGTTAACCACCACCAAAAC
>JBCBZF010000672.1:0-4141 GCA_039815525.1 Bacteroidota bacterium
ACCAATGAATTTATTGGCTTCGCTGGGAGGGCATTTTTTGAGGACTTCCAGATCTGCTCCGGAAGCGTTGAGGAAAAATCGTGCAATTGGATTGCGCGAATGCGTGTTACCCATTTTTTGCGATCAGTTACGTGTCGTTCATCCTGTCATTGCTGACAAGTCAATTCACTACTCTAACAATAGATCGCTATGGATTTAAGGCTCGCTTCAGCCCCTTTTGGAATTCGTCGCTCTGCACATTGTAACGAAGGCTTTCTGTGAATGTTGCAAAAAGGAATCAAATCTTTTGCCGGTTTCACTTTCTGCATTCTCAATAAAAAGATACAGGATCATGTCCTCATCTCCTGGGATTTGCAGAGGAAACAGCCCTGATAAAAACTGTTGGTAAACCCGAAAATGACTGCATTTCTACTCCAGGGTAAAACGCTCCTGGGTCTTCAATTCTGGTCCACCACCCCGGTTTCCACTACCTGAAGCCACATAAATGCTGCCTTCATGGACAATTGCTCCGGTTCCGTGTCGCCCAAACATCATAGGCGCGTACGCCGACCAACTTTGATCCATCAAACTCAGTGCATCTACCTCAGCGTGAGCCGCTTCCTGCCGGGTTGTTTCCCCGCCCAAAACCAAAATGGCATCATTCAGTCTGGCGACATAATTTCCTGCCCGGCTGTGCGGAATGGTATCTTTCAGAGTAGACCAGCTTCCCGTATGAAAATCGTAGACATCTACTTCTGGTACCAGATTGCCAAATACATTGTCTGGTGCAGAGGAGCGCCGGCCGCCGAGTAAATACATTTTGTCATTGGCCGCAATGGCTTGGAAGTGATCTCTTGCCCGCGGTGCATTGGTGAGGGTATCCCAGCTTTCCGTTTCGGGATCAAAGACATCCAACCAATTTTTGTGATCCCCCCGGTGCCCGTCTTTGATGCCGCAGCTAATGTACATTTTGTTTTCATAGACGACCACACCGGCTGCACCGCGTCGTCGCGCTTCTGGAATCTCGGGGCCGATTGACCATTGATTGGTGGCAGGATCATAGATATACACATTTGGGATAGGGGTTTCTCCCGGATATGGTCCGGTCAGGGCACAGAGAACATATATTTTATTTTGCCAAACCACGGGTTGCATGTGGTGCATTTCAATGGGCGTTGAGGCACCTTCACTCCAGGTCTTGCTTCTGGGATCAAAACGATTGACCGGTTTGATCCCGCGTCCACCCAGTAAATAGAATGCCTCATTTACTTTCAGATAAGCAGCTTCATGCCGCGCAACCGGTTGACTCCCATCAGAACTTTCAATGGCCTCCCATTGTCCGGGAAATCCTTGTGTAAGTTCTTGGTCTACCTGCTGATCTGAAGGTTGGCACGCAAACAACAACAGGATACTGGTACAAAATGCAAGGGAAAGCTTCATTTGGTGGTGAGGTTATCGCGTTGATGAACGCCAAATTTGTAAAAGGAAACAGTAGTGTAAGTTTCACCTGCTAAGAGGTTCACAGCTGGAAAGTCCGGCTGATTGGGGGCGTCAGGAAAATGTTGGGTCTCTAAACAAAATGCGCTTCTGCGTGGGTAATGATTCCCCCCTTTTCCAGTGTCTTGTCCATTGAGGAAATTCCCTCCATATAGTTGTAAACCCGGCTCCTCTGTAAAAACTTCCATGACAATGCCGCTTTTGGGACCAAAGACAGTTGCAGCGTGTACAAAACCGGAATCCTGGGGCCGATTGAGGACAAAATTATGATCATAGCCATTGCCGGCAATAAGCTGTGGATGATCTGACTCAAGTCGTTCGCCAATACCAGTCAGTCGTCGAAAATCAAAAGGCGTTGATGCAACTTCGGCTAACTCGCCCGTTGGGATCAAAGCATCGTTTACTGGGGTAAACCGATCGGCATTGATTATGAGTAAATGGTCGTTGATGGTTTCTGCTCCCTGGCCATGCAGGTTGAAAAATGCGTGATTGGTTAAATTGATGATGGTAGCCTGATCAGTTGTGGCTTCATAATCAATTTGCAGTGCATTGTCGTTGGTGAGCGTATAGAGAACGGTGATATCCAGTGTACCGGGAAAACCTTCTTCACCATCTGGAGACTGATAGCTTAGCCGAATTTGTTGTTGATCTACCAATTGAGCTTGCCAAACGACATTGTGCAGGCCACCAGGACCACCGTGTAGGGAATTGTCCCCATTGTTTTGGGCAAGTTGGTAGGATTGCTCACCGATGGAAAATTGTCCGTCGGCAATGCGATTGGCAAACCGACCAATCGTGGCGCCAAAATAGATTTCTTTGGCAGTCCGATAATCAGCCAATTTGTCAAACCCAAGAACCACATCGGTCATTTTTCCTTCCCGATTTGGAACCAGTAAGCTAACAATCCGGGCCCCATAATTGGTGATCGCCACCTGCATGCCGCTTTCATTGGAGAGAACGTACAAATTGGTTGACTGACCATTGATTCCTTCCTGAAAATCGGATGGACTGGGAAGCAGTTGAGCCTGGGTGATTTGTGATTCTACAGTTGCTGCCGGCTGGCAGGCAGAAAGGCAGCAAATACCTCCTATCAGAAACAGGAACAGTTTTCTCATTGATGAACAGCTTGGGTACTGGCAATATAATGAGAAAATTGGGTCTACCTGGCTCCGGGGGCAAATCCTTCCGGAGGCTGGCTATATGCGGTCAGTCGTTTGATCCGACTCCCCTGCGGTTTCCTGCCGAGAGGGTGTGTATGTGCGAGCCACCTGAGTAATGTATCCTGAAAGCCTACAATACGTTCTTGAAAAGCGGTTTCTTCACCAAGGTTATGGGTTTCCAGCGGGTCTTTTTCCAGATCGTAAAGACGATGACTGACTCCGCTTGGGCCAAAGCCAGTGGCATATCCTTGCTGCAAATCACGGCTGCCAGGGGTGAAAATGTACTTCCAGTTCTGATTTCGAACCATCAGTTTTTCATCGGCTAAAAATTCTGCAAAAACCTGTTGTTTATGTGCTTTGGTAGGTTCGAGAAGGACAGGCCAGAAACTTTTTCCCTGAGCCGTAGCCATCTGCTCCACGCCTGCTGCATCCAATAGGGTAGGGGCCAGATCAACCAGTTCAATCATCTGATTTCGTTCCCCTATTGACAATCCCCATTCTGCTTTTACTCCAATGATCAAAGGCACACGAATGGCTTCTTCCCACATCATATGCTTTTCAAACCGTCCGTGATCTGCCAACAGATAACCATGATCAGATAAGTAAACGATGAGCGTTTCGTCAGCAATTTTCAACTTGTCAAGTTGGTCCAGAATCAAACCGACGTTTTTATCCAAATAAGAGACAGAAGCATAGTAGGCAGAAATGATCCCTCGTTTCTCAGTCTCAGTCAGGTCCTGAAAAACCGCCGGAATCCAACGTGAATCCTCCGGGCTTATGTCTGGGAGGCTCATATCTTTAGATAGATATTTTTTCCAGAAAGTATGAGGAAAGTTAAAAGGAGAATGTGGTTCGTTGAAGGCGATCCACGCGAAAAAAGCGCTATCCTTTTGGTTGGCAATCCATTGACAGGCTTCCCTGGCATAGAATGTACCTCGTGAGTGTTGGTCCTCGTATTGGTCAGGGCGTGCTTCGGCATTCAGCCAGATTCTGGCGTGGTCCCGAAATGGTTTCCAGACTGGCCGAACGGGAATACTATCCGCTAATGGTGTGGGAACGACGCTGCTGAGATACTGTTTGTATGCAGCTTGGGAGATAAGAGTCTGAAAGCCATGATGCCCGTTATTGTTGAAATGATGCTTACCAAAAAGTGCAGTTTGAAAGCCATGTGCCTGTAGATGCTCGGCGACGGTATATTGACTATTCGGAAAAGAAGTGCGTAAGAGTGTGACCCCTGCAGCATGAGGGTAGCGCCCTGTCAGCATAGACTGGCGGGAAGCACTACACATGGGCGCATTGGCAAAGGCATTGGTAAAGCGAATGCCCCCAGCGGCCAGGCGGTCAAGATTGGGCGTTTGAATTTGTTGATTGCCATAAGCCCGCACTACTTGCATCGCATGATCATCTCCCACGATCACCACAATGTTTTTCACCCTTGCCGGTATGTTGACTACTTTCTCACAACTAAGGCAAAAAGTGAGGGACAGACTGAGAAGGAAAAGGCG
>JBCBZF010000918.1:0-2958 GCA_039815525.1 Bacteroidota bacterium
GCCAGCAGATTAATCTGAGCACCGTTGGTCTCGATCCGCTTTCACATACCCGCATCGATCTTTTCCCCAATCCCAACCAGGGACATTTCAGCCTGCAGGTCAAGAGTGATCAGGTTCGGGCGTATCAGTTTCGCCTCATGGATTTACGGGGACGGTTGCTTTGGGAGAAAAAGCTGCGTTCGGCTCCAGCCTCTTTTAGACAGACCGTCTCAGTACCAAACCTCAGTCCAGGGCTGTATTTGATGGAGGCCATCGCAGATGGGCAACGACAGGCCATCAAGGTGATGGTGGAGTAGGGATTATTCGGATTGGGGCGGCTGTTTTTCCCGGAGATAATTGTTCAAAACCTCTCGAGCAAAATAGTAGCCCCGTTCTTTGGTCCTTCTTAAAGAGATGAAAAAGGCGATGATGGATAATAGGGCAAACAGGATTCGCCCTTCGTTTAATGAATTTTCCAAAAAAATGCTGAGGATCAGCATGAATGCAATACCAGCGGTCGTTACCACCATACCGCGTGAAAAGGCGTAGCTGGCATTAAACTCCTGGATGCGATTGTTATTGGCTTTTCCGATATAGGACATGGCGATCAAAAACATTGCATCCACGTCTGCAGGCGTCTCCACATCTGATTTCAAGTCCAGTTCCTCCCGGAGAAGCACATGCGTTCTTGCTTGCCGCTTTAACCGAATCTTACTTTTGGCATTTCCCTGGATCAAGAGGCGAGAGGGCTTGCCCCCCCAGGCCTTAAACATCCAGTTTTCAGCCCAACTGGCAAAAGTGTTGATAAAATAACCCAGTGCGTAGGAAATTGGGATACTGGCGAGTTGGACATCGCGCAGCAAGCCTTCCAATTTATGGAGGTCCCAGATTAATATGATGGCGACCAACCAGATAAAACCGATGAGGATTTGGGAGAGGAGGTCGTAGAGGCTGAATTTCATGGGAAGTGATTGTGATTATCGGAGCAAAATGTACATCATTTTAGAGAAATGGTGCTCATGTTCAGACTGGTTCGGTTCATTGCTTATCTAATATGAGGAAAAATGCAGATATTCTTCCAAGAAGGCGCTTTAAGCTCACACCCGCTCCAAGCGCGGGTCCACCCGATACACGCACTTCGCCACGTCCACCAGCTCTAATGAGCAGTAGGTAAAATCCTTGGCGACTTTGCCGGTGATGCGGTAGACGCCCCGGCCGGGGAAACCGATCTGCTTCGCCTCCGGCGGAAAGATGGTCACATCAAACATCTCGCCAGCGGGGTCGATGAAATTGGCGAAGTACATGCGATCGCCGTGGACGGTCTTGGTGGTCTTGACGCAGACCAGATAGCCCAGCATCTCCACGATGGTGTCTACGTGCTGACGCAGGTCTTTGGTGAGGACGAATTGGTCCAGATTGTAGCTCTCGATCAACTTGAAAGGGGACATCATAGGAAAACCCAATAGCTCCATTTCATCATAGGCATCTTCCAAAGGATCAGTGGCCAGAACAGGTAGTTCAAAGCCTTCACCACCTGGATCGAAGAGGACATCAGCCTGCTGCTTCGCATCAGCCGGACAAAGGTGCAATTTCACTTCCCAGAGCAGATGGGGCTTGCTTCGCCCGCTGAAACGGAAGGCTCCAATCCGTACCAGGATCACCAGATCCTTTTCGGCAATCCTGAGGCGGCGGGCAAAGTCCGCCATATCTGTGAAATCGCCTCGCAGGAGGCGCTCCCGTTCAATTTCCTGGCCGACTTTTTCGCCTAAATCCTTCAAGTGGCAAAAGCCCAGATAGATGTCCTTGCCAATGATGCGGGTGTGGTAGCTACTGTGATTGACACAGGGCAGATGAATATTTGCCCCCCACATCCGTGCTTCATGAACGTAGATTTCAGTATCATAAAAGCCCCCAAAATTATTGATCACCGCCACCATGAATTCGAGTGGATAATAGGTTTTGAGATACAAACTCTGGTAGCTCTCCACGGCAAAGGAGGCCGAATGACCTTTGGCAAAAGAATAGCCGCCGAAGCTTTCAATCTGCCGCCACAGTTCAGACACAGTGTCCTGGGGATAGCCTTTTTCTCCACAGCAGTCAAAAAAGCGCTGCTTCAATGCCTCAAACTGCTTTTGCTTTTTGCCTTTGGCTTTCCCACTCATGATCCGCCGCAATAAGTCCGCATCGGCCAAATCCATACCTGCAAATTCATGCGCCACTTTGATCACATCCTCCTGGTAGACCATGACTTCATAGGTATCATGTAAAATCTCCTTCAGCCGTGGATGCAGGCTGTGAAACAAACGCCCATTGTGGCGCTCAATATAGGCCCGCATCATGCCCGAACGCGCCACCCCTGGCCGAATAATGGAACTGGCCGCCACCAGCGTCGGGTAATCTTCGCACCGCAATTTGGCCAGCAAGCCCCGCATCGCCGGTGATTCCACATAAAAACAGCCCATGGTTTTACCTTTTTTGAGCATCTCCCGAACTTGTGGATCTTCCTTGAACTCATCTGTGGCATGGATATCCAAATTTTCACCCTGATTATCCTTCACAATGCGAACACACTCCCGAATATGCCCCAATCCCCGCTGGCTCAACACATCAAATTTGTGGAGGCCAATGTCTTCCGCGATGTGCATATCAAAGTGAGTGATGGGAAAATTTTTGGGCGGCAGATTGGTTCCGGTATAGCGATAAATGGGTTGTTCTGAAACAAGGATTCCGCCGGCATGAATGCCGAGATGATTGGGCATACCATCCAGCATGGAGGCATAATAGAGCACCTGTTTTGACAGCTTATCCAGAGCTTTTTCAGGCTCGTGGCGGTAAAATACCAAACGGTCGATCTCCTTTTTGGGTAAACCAAATACCTTCCCCAATTCACGGATGCTGGCTTTGCCTTTGAAACAGGTATGGGTTGCCAGCAATGCCGTGTGTGATTTGCGATACCGCCGCAAAACATATTCGATCACC
>JBCBZF010000392.1:0-6133 GCA_039815525.1 Bacteroidota bacterium
AAACCGGTCCTGACCATGCCTCCAAAGCTGGAACCCCCACAATGGGGGGGATCATCATCATTGCCTCAGTGGTCATCCCAACTTTGCTTTGGGGTGATATCAAAAATGGCTATGTGTGGCTCATCATGTTGGGGACGGTTTGGATGGGGGTCATCGGTTTTTTAGATGATTACATCAAAGTCGCTAAAAAGGACAAGCAGGGACTGAAAGGTAAGTTCAAAGTGATTGGCCAGGTAGGCCTTGGTCTGATCGTTGGGCTGACCATGTTGTTTCACCCAGATTTTATGGGAAGTCGGGCGCATATCACACAATTAGATGTGATTCGCCCCAATAAACTACTCATTAATGCAGGTTTCCAAAAAGGAGATCTACTGGTTGCAATCAATGATGAGCAGTATGTCGGTTTCCCTGATGGAACGCTTTATGAGGAGATCGCTACCTATTCAGTACAGCGGAACGGAACTGAAGATGAACGTGGAGACCCCATGCAGATAGAAGTTCCCGAAAGAAGAAGGAAGCAAGTCGCGACTGAATTGTTTGGCCCCAAAGACAAAAGTTTTATCTACATCACCGACTTTCCCTTTTTTAAGGAATATGTCTTTGACTATTCGAAAGTCTTCTTACTGGAAAAATTCATTCCTGCAGACATACTGGGAAGAATCATCTACTTACTAGTCGTCATCTTCATCATCACTGCTGTTTCGAATGGTGTCAACTTGACCGATGGGATTGATGGCCTGGCCGCCGGGACCACGGGGATTGTCGGTGCAGGACTTGGTGTCTTTGCCTATGTCTCCGGAAACTTTGTCTTTGCAGATTATCTCAATATCACTTTCATTCCACTCTCTGCAGAACTGTTGATCTTCTGTTCAGCCCTGGTTGGTGGCTGCCTGGGATTCCTCTGGTACAATTCTTTTCCTGCCCAGGTATTCATGGGTGATACCGGTTCACTGGCCCTGGGAGGCGCAGTTGCCATTTTAGCCTTGATGGTCAAAAAGGAGCTTCTCGTCCCGATTTTCTGCGGAATCTTTTTTGCCGAAACCATTTCTGTCATTCTCCAGGTATCCTATTTCCGCTATACAAAGAAAAAGACCGGAGAAGGGAAACGGATTTTCCTGATGGCGCCATTGCATCATCATTATGAAAAGAAAGGCATACACGAAGCAAAAATTACCACTCGCTTTTTCATCGTGGCAATCATTCTGGTATTGGTTGCATTTGCGACGCTGAAATTGCGCTAAGCATAGAGGATGGGCAAGACTGTCATACTGGGCGGAGGAGAAAGTGGCATAGGGGCGGCAGTGCTTGCCAAAAGCAAAGGAGAGTCAGTTTGGCTCTCGGATCGCGGCAAAATTGCCGACAGGTTCAAATCAGTACTACTGGAATATGAGATCCCTTTTGAGGAGGGTAAACATACAACAAAATCGTTCTTTGACGCTGACATTGTGATTAAAAGCCCGGGAATACCCGGCCATGTACCAGTCATTGAGGCCATACGGTCGCATGGCATACCCATTGTTTCGGAAATCGAATATGGGTTTCGCCATACCAATGCCCGGATCATCGCCATTACCGGTAGCAATGGGAAAACGACCACCACTTCCCTCATCTGGCACCTGCTAACCCATTTGGGCATTGACGCAGGTCTGGGAGGAAACATTGGGGACAGTTTTGCCATGCAGGTCGCGACCCGTCCGAAAGATTGCTATGTGCTGGAAATCAGCAGCTTTCAATTAGATGACATCGCGACATTTCGGCCTGATATTGCGCTTCTGCTCAACATCACCCCGGATCATTTGGATCGCTATGGCTATTCTATGGATCGCTATGCGGATGCCAAAATGCGGATTACGGAAAACCAGACTGCTCAGGATGCCCTGATTTACTGGACGGCTGATCCTGTTTTGGAAGCTGCCATGAGCAGACATCAGATTCAGGCAAATCGCATCGGTTTTGATCTCCAGAAAGGTCAGCGGACTGCGGCCTGGATGCAAAAAAAAGCTTTTGTCCTGAACCATAAAGTCTGGGCAAAAGCGGAAAATATGCAACTGATGGGGCCACACAATTACCTCAACACACTAGCCGCTTTGTTGGCTACCCAAGTGATGGTAAAAGAAAAGGTACTTGTGCAGGAGGCTTTGGATTCATTTGATACGATTCCACATCGTCTGGAAAAAGTGGCCGTGATCAATGGCGTTCGATTCATCAACGACTCCAAGGCGACCAATGTGGACTCAGTTCGCTATGCACTGGAAAGCATGGATCAACCTACGATCTGGATTGGTGGGGGGGTGGACAAAGGAAATGACTACGACTTGATTCGCGATCTGGTAAATGAAAAAGTCAAAGCAATTGTGGGCCTTGGAGTGGATGTGAGTCCGATAGAGAAAGCTTTCCCGGATAAAATATTCCAACAGGTCCAATCTATGGCTGAGGCGATTCAATTAGGAAAAAAGTGGGCCGGAAAAGGTGAAACAGTTCTGCTTTCTCCTGCCTGTGCAAGCTTCGACCTCTTCAATAATTATGAAGATCGTGGGAACCAATTTCGCCAACTGCTACTGGAATCATCACAATGAAGCGCGACAAACTGACAATGAAACCTATAAACCGAATAAACCTGTGTTAAGCTGGTTGTTACATAGACTGCGCGGCGATAAAGTAATCTGGATAGCCGTTCTCTTGATCTCCGTGATTGGGATACTGGCTGTATACAGCTCTTCCAGCGCACTTGCTTTCCGGATGCAAGGCGGCGACAATGAGGCCTACCTGTTCAAGCACATGATGACCCTCGGCCTGGGCTTTGTGGTCATGTTTGTGGTGCATTTGCTGGATTACCGAATTTTCGCCCGGCTGACCAACATCCTGCTTGGCTTCAGCATTCCGCTTTTACTGTACACCATTCTAAAAGGAAGTGAAATCAATGAGGCGGCCCGCTGGGTAACGATTTTAGGGCAGTCTTTCCAGCCTTCTGATTTGGCCAAACTGACATTGATGATCTATCTGGCCAAACTTCTTACGCAAAGACAAGATGTCATCAAGGATTTTACGGAAGGTTTTCTGCCGGCCCTTTTCTGGGTAACGGTCTTGTGCGGTTTGATTGCACCTCAGGATTTGAGTACCGCTATTCTGATGTTTATCGCCAGTTTGATGGTGATGTTCATTGCAGGGATTGATTTAAAATATCTCGGAATGCTGGTGGCTGTAGCGCTCTTTGGCTTGATGGTATTGGCTACGACGGCGAAACGTGCCTCAACCTGGGAAACTCGCTGGAATGATTATGTGAGCCGCCTTTTTCTTGATGGAGAAGATGCGAATGTCCAGACCATGCAGGCCAATGTCGCCATTGCTTCTGGGGGGATGTTGGGAAAAGGAGTGGGGAAAAGCAGTCAACGTAATTTTCTTCCCAGTGCGCAGGCCGACTTCATTTTTGCCATCATCGTGGAAGAGTATGGTTTAATCGGTGGTCTGGTCGTGATCGGTCTGTATCTACTGCTCCTGTTTCGATCCGTGAGTATCGTTACGGTGAGTAAAACTTTTGGTGCATTAATGGCTGCAGGTCTGTCCTTTATCCTGGCCCTGCAGGCCATGATGAATATGGGAGTTACCGTTGGCCTACTCCCGGTTACGGGTCTGACCTTGCCACTGGTCAGTATGGGAGGAACCTCCATTTTAATGACCTGTGTGTCATTGGGAATTATCCTGAGTGTGAGCCGTGATGCAATCGAAGGAGGGGGTAAAAAGAAAGGACGAGGTCGACAAAGAAATATGCAAACGCGCTTTGCTAGTGCATGAATATGAATAAAAAAATCATCATATCTGGCGGTGGAACCGGGGGGCATATCTTCCCGGCCGTGTCGATTGCGGGTGAGATTAAAAAGCGGGAACCAGATACTGAAATATTGTTCGTAGGTGCCAATGGTGGGATGGAAATGGATGTGGTGCCGCGCTACGGATATGAGATTGAGGGGGTCTGGATCAGTGGAATTCAGCGGCAGTTAACGATTCGGAACATCTTCCGCAATCTGTTCTTTCCCATTAAACTGCTAAGCAGTCTGATGCAATCTCGAAAGATAATCAGACGCTTCGGGCCCCAAGCCGTTATCGGTGTTGGTGGATATGCGAGTGGCCCCCTGGGACGTGTCGCTTCTGGAAAAAAGATTCCCCTTTTCCTCTGTGAAGCCAATGCTTTCCCCGGCTTGGTTAACCGTTGGTTGGCCAAGTGGGCGACCAAAATCTTGCTGGGCAATGGAGATGCTGATAAATATTTTGACGCATCCCGGACCGTGGTTACGGGGAACCCAATTCGAACCTTTCCAAGAATTGATCGGGCAGAAGCGGGTGAGCGGATGGGGATCAATCCTGACCGCAAAACCATCCTCAGTTTGGGTGGAAGTCTTGGTGCACTGAGCATTAATCGGGCCTTGTTGGCGCAGATAGAAACCATCATGGATTCAGATGTGCAACTGATCTGGCAATGCGGAAAACGCTATTACGAAAGCCTGAAAACGCAGGTGCCTTATCATCCCAATGTTCACCTGATGCCATTCATCGAAGATATGGCCGCGGCCTACTCGCTGGCGGATCTGGTCATCAGTCGGGCAGGGGGGAGCACGATTTCAGAATTGATTGCTTTGGAGAAGCCGTCCATCCTGGTGCCTTCTCCCAATGTAGCAGAAGACCATCAGACCAAAAATGCACGCTCTTTATCAGATAAAGATGCCGCCATTTTGGTGGAAGATAAATACACAGAAGAAAAACTCCTGCCGGAAGCGATCCGGATTGTGCGGGACGAGGCAGGTTTGGAGACGCTGCAACAGGGCATTGCCAAGATGGAAAAGCATGATGCAGCCAAAGAAATTGTTGATGAGATCTATGCCAGTATGCAATGGACCTAGAGAAAGTTGAGCATATCTACTTTCTCGGGATTGGAGGGATCGGGATGAGTGCGCTGGCGAGATATTTTCATATGCGGGGCAAAAAGATCAGTGGATACGATCGGGTTAGATCGATTGTGGCCAGGGGCCTGGAAGATGAGGGGATGACGCTCTTTTACAAGTTGGACAAACAGCATGTTGCTGGGCAGGATCTGCTGATCTATACCCCGGCAATCAGTCAAAGCTGCGAAGAGTACGTGGCAGCTGAAGCTTTGGGAATTCCCATCCTGAAACGCTCCCAAATTCTGGGGTTGATCAGTGAACATTACCAAACGCTTGCAGTCGCTGGAACGCATGGGAAAACCACAACTTCCAGCATGCTTGCGCATGTACTTCGCGCTTCTGGTATCGACTGTACCGCTTTTCTTGGAGGCATTGCCAATAACATCAATGGTAATTTTGTCTTCGGGGAATCTAATCAGCTGGTAGTAGAAGCGGATGAGTTTGATCGCTCTTTTTTGACCCTAAGGCCATTTGTTTCGGTCATTACCTCCCTCGATCCAGATCACCTGGATATTTATGGGGAGCATGCAGAAATGAAGAAAAACTTTCTTGCATTCGGGTCATTGAGCCAAAAGCTTCTGGTGCATGCTTCGTTGAAAGAAGCCGGCTGGAATCAGCCTGTTGAGACCTATGGAATCTCCGAAGGCATATTTCAGGCCAATCATCTGCGGCATCAATCACTGACAACCTGGTTTGATTTTTCGGGACCAGGGATTGATATCCGGGACATTAGTCTGCAAATGCCGGGACTGCATAATGTTCTCAACATGACAGCTGCTCTGGCAATTGCCTTTCGACAAGGAGCAGATCCAGGCAGACTCAAATCTGCGGCAGAGTCTTTCAGCGGCATTTATCGGCGCTTTCAGGTGCATCATCATGATGATCGAGTTACTTACATCGATGATTATGCGCATCATCCGACAGAAATAGAGGCGGCCATTCAAACGGGGCGACACCTGTTTCCAGAACGTCAGCTCATGGTGGTCTTTCAGCCTCATCTCTTTAGCCGAACCCGGGATTTCGGAGGAGATTTTGCCCGTGCGCTGGATCAAGCCGATGTCTCTCTGCTGATGGATATTTACCCTGCCCGCGAAGCCCCCATTGATGGGATTGATGCTGAATGGCTATTAGATCAAATGAGCGCGAAAGATAAAGCAGTGGTTCCCCGGCTGGAATTGACGGATGCGATTGCCCAA
>JBCBZF010000599.1:0-4554 GCA_039815525.1 Bacteroidota bacterium
CCGAGGGTCAACTTCAAAGATAGACAGGTCATTCATTCATGCCTGTCAATTCCTTCCATTTTCATAAAAAATCGTTTATGAAACAAAATCAGGCTTTCATGAAATGAGATGCACTGTCTCTCAAATGAAGCTTTCGCTGCATATGTCCAATGACTAGACTTGCCAAAGCTGATGTGAAGCATGGACGTCTAAACATCACCGTTCTTTCCCTCACTCACTCATTACTTAAGCTCAAAATCTGTTAGTCATGAAATTGATGAAAGTTTTCCTGCTCGCGACCCTTTTCTGTGGTTTTGCATTTACCGCTCAGGCTCAGTGCACGGTTACGACTCCTTGTAACACCTACACCTTCAACAATGTTAGTGGTGTCAGTGTGTCCACCTCAACTTCAAATGGTGTAAAAACCATCACGATCAGTGATTCGAATGGGAATGTTCTTGCCCAGGAAAACTGTAATGGATCTGGAGGTGTGAGTAGCAGTTGTTCCAGTAGCTCTGGAAGTGGTGGTGGTGGCGGATTTACGCCTCCGGTTGATCCTTGTGAACGTTTCAAGAACTTCCCTGCCTGGATCCGGGCCCTTTTTGGTTGCTCTTAATCAAGAATCAAATTTTGTTAGTGTAGCTCCCGGTTCCGCGTAAGTGGTTCCGGGTTTTGCACTGAACCATGATCATCAAGATATAAGTAGAAGATGCTGCCTTCATCGTCTTTTGACCAGACCCGGATTTCTCCACCAAGACGTTCTAATACTTTTTCACACAAAGACAATCCAAGCCCTGTCCCATCAAAGTGGACCCGGGAATGCAAGCGGGTAAACAGTTGGAAAATATCCTCCTGAAATTCATCCGAGATTCCGATTCCATTGTCTGCAATTGACAGCAGATGGCGGTTGCCGGCGCGCTGGTAGGCAATATGGATTCTGGGTTCAGGATGTTCATTGTACGTCAGGCCATTATCAATGAGCTCACGTAAGACTGTGTAGAGGAGAACCCGGTCTGTTTTGATCCTGGGGAGGTTTTTCCCAATAATCTGCCCTCCTTTTTCATCAATGAATTCTTTGCGTTCGTGTTGGACCTGGGCAATCAACATGTCGAGATCCACTTCTTCCAGTTTCAGCAGATGTTTGCTCAGACGGAAGTATTCTGAAATGGAGAAAATCAGGGTATTCATTTGCCTGGCATTGCGTTGCAGGAATGAAAAATACTCCTCCATTTTCTCTGGAAACTGGTCGCCAAAACGCTTTTTAATTAAGCCTGAAAAGCTGATGATATTTCGGATCGGTTCTTTAATATCATGTGAGGCAATGAAGGTAAAACGTTCCAATTCCCGGTTAGAAGCATACAATTGGCTGTTACGTTCGGCCAGGTCCCTGGTCCGGGCAGCAACTTCTTCGCGTAACTGCTGATTGAAGGTTTTTCTCTGCCGGTTGAGACGAATCATAAAAATCAGGAAGACGCTCAGTAGAACGGCCAGAAGACCACTGAGAATCAGCATGGAATTGCGTGTACGCAAGACTTTTTCTGCTTCAAAGCGTTCCCTTAAGAGCTTAGCACGGTCAATTTCTTTTTCCTGGAACGAGAGTCGTTCTTCCATCAATTTGAACCGGCGCGTATTCTCGAGATTTTTGAGACTGTCTCGCATGTGCTGGTAGAAACGCCGCTGGATCAAAGCCTCACGATATTCGCCTTTCTGTTCGAAAGATTCTGCCAGTATTCTGTATGCTTCTTCCTGGGCACCCAATTGGCCGCCGGGCTTTGCCATTTTGATCACCAGCCCGGCCTCTCTGATTGCCTGCCTCGCTTTGCCTTGCATCAAATAGGCTTCTGCTTTTGAATTACGACACTGAAGCAGGCGGTGAATGTCTCCCAGACTGTCAGCCAAGGTAATGCCACGGTTGATCTGCCGCATGGCCTCAGGAAAGCGACTTTGCTTGGCCAGCATAAAGCCATAATCATTTCGAGGGAGAATTTCACCAATCTTATCGCCCAACTCCTTCTTGATCTGCAAGGCCTCGAGATAAAGCTTTTCCGCTTTTGTTGATTTTCCCCGCTTGAAGTAAATACTGGCCATATTGGCAGAGATGGTGCTCACTGCCAGATGAAAGTTGATTGAACGCCCTACTTCAAGCGCGCGCTGAAAATAGACCAGGGCATTATTGTGATCATCCAGGCGATTGTAGATACCGGCGATGTTATTCAGATTTGCGCAAAGATTAGATCGCATCCCATCCCCCACCAATTCTGATAATCTGACGGCTTCCTGAAAGTGCTCAATTGCCTTAAGATACTGGCCCCGATGCGAATAGGCCATTCCTGTGTAATTATTGGCCTGGACCACGAATACCGTGTCTCTCAGTTTTTCTAGTATGTGTCGGCCCTCGTTTAAGAACAGCAGGACTGAATCACCTGGCGTTTGGGAATTATTCATGCCAAAACCGATCAGAATCAGGGATAGCCCAATTCCCTTTTCATACTTTTCCGTACGACTGATTGGCAAGGCTTTTTGTGCAAAATGGCCTGTTTTTCGGGGATCTATCCGCCGATAGTGCATACTCAAACGGAGCAGCGTCTTGGCTTTCTCCAATCCGTCCTGCGCCTCAACGATTTGAAGCATACTGTCCGGTTCCTGTGCGGGGAGCCCTACAGGAGACAGCAACAAACAGGAAAGGATCAAGACAAGGAAGTCGGTGTAGTAAGGCCTGATCATCTCTATCAAGAAGATAGATAAAAAAATGTAACGAGCCCAATATTTATTCAATGAGTTGAATTTTTTTCAAAATGTAGCGGATTGCATCATTTCTCATCGATCTCACACGAAAGACAAATGCATCACGCCCCGTTTTGGATGCGTGATTTGGTGACCATAAGAAATATTTGCCATGAAAAACAGATGCCATTTTCCCCCAGCTGGCGCTGCAATGATAAAAAAATTGAGACCGATGACTCTTCCCCAAACAAGTGAATCGCGAAGGAGGTTAACAGATCATGACAGAACAATACACCGCTTTTTGGTTCCGCAGAGACCTGCGACTCAATGACAACCATGGATTGTATCAGGCCCTGACCAGCGGGCAGCCGGTTCTCCCGGTTTTCATTTTTGATAAACATATTCTGGATGACTTACCAGAAACAGACGCACGCGTGAGCTTTATCCATCAAGTGCTCACCAATATGAACCAGCAATTGGTCGAACTTGGCAGCAGTCTGGTCGTGCGATATGGCAGTCCGGAAGAAGTCTGGCCAAGCCTTATACAGGATTATTCAATCTCCAAAGTGATCACAAACCATGATTACGAGCCCTATGCCCGCGAGAGAGATGATCAAATGCATGAATGGCTGAGTAGTGAAGGCATTGTATTTTCTACTTTCCAGGATCAGGTCATCTTTGAGAAAGAGGAAATTCTGACCAATGCAGGCAAGGCGTATTCGGTTTTTACGCCTTACTCTAAAAAATGGAAAGCTAGTCTCACACAGGATCGCATTTCTGCCTACCCGACAGAGCAGCATGTTAGCCGCTTTGCCAATCTGACACCTCAGCCTATCCCCAGTCTGGCTGAGATGGGTTTTCAGCCATCCGACATTGTTTTTCCTGGATCAGAGGCAGATCCGGACGTCATCAAAGTATATGATCAAAAGCGCAATTTTCCGGCCCAACCTGGTACCACCCGACTGGGTGTACATCTTCGATTCGGAACCATCAGCATCCGTCAACTGGCTCGTGATGCCATGAAATTGAATGAGACCTATCTCAATGAACTCATCTGGCGGGAGTTTTATATGCAAATCTTGTGGAATTTCCCCCACGTAGCCAAAGGGCCATTTCGACCTCAATACGGCTTGATCGAGTGGCGAAACAATGAAGAAGACTTTCGCAAATGGTGTGATGGGAAAACTGGTTATCCAATTGTTGACGCAGGAATGCGCGAGCTCAATGCCACCGGATATATGCACAATCGGGTCAGGATGATTGTCGCCTCTTTTCTGACCAAACACTTATTGATCAATTGGCAGTGGGGAGAGGCATATTTTGCGGAAAAATTACTGGACTTTGAACTGGCGTCCAACAATGGCGGTTGGCAATGGGCTGCGGGCAGCGGGACCGATGCAGCCCCCTATTTTCGGGTGTTCAATCCAGAATCTCAGATGAAAAAGTTTGACCCTGAACTTAAGTATGTACGGCGTTGGGTTCCGGAATTTGGGACACCAGCCTACCCACAACCAATGGTTGACCACAAAATGGCCCGCCAAAGATGCCTGGATACCTATCAAATCGCCCTAAAAGGCAAAGGACAATCTGGCAAGGCCTGATTGTCCATCATACTAGGGATTTAGGGGTTACGCCCCAGTTAGGGTCTCTTTGTGTCTATGTTCGTGCAGATTTAGCGTACAGAGGCGTCAGGCTGCTCTTCACAGCCATGAAACTCTCTGTACCCTAAACCGGGAAGTTTGTGTCTTATTGCTTAACGAAGCGAATTGACGCAGTTTGTTTTTCATTGGCCAACTGGATGATGTATACACCCGGTGCCCAATCTGCTACTTGTAAATCAATCTGCTGTCC
>JBCBZF010001177.1:0-2080 GCA_039815525.1 Bacteroidota bacterium
CGACGGCGAGCCTGGACCATTGCGAAAAAGCATTGCCCTGACCGATACAATTCTGCTGGAGCCGGATCAAAACAGTTTTGGCTTTGATTTTTCGGCCATGATCTACAATTCTCCCGAAAAAGTGGAATATGCCTATAAATTGGAGGGATTTGATGAAGCGTGGAATGTCACGGATGCAAGCGACCGCAAAGCCAATTATACCAACCTCGGCTTTGGCGACTACACCTTCATCGTCAAAGCGACCAACAATGATGGCGTTTGGAATGAGGCTTCCAAACGGGTGTTGATTACGATCAAAACACCCTTTTATCTCACGACTTTGGCTTTCGTTTTGTATGGGCTGTTGATCATTGGGGCGATCATCTTCTTCACCAATTACTCCATCCTCCGCTATACCACCAAGAACAAAATCCTGCTGGAAAATCAGCACAACAAAAAGCTGCGGGAGCTGGAAGAAATGCGGACCCGCTTTTTTATCAACATATCCCATGATTTGCGGACGCCCCTTACTCTGATCAGCAGTCCGCTTGACATCATTCTGAAAAAGGCCGATGTCAAAGCTGATACCAAAAGCTTGCTGAGCCTGATGCAGCGCAATGTGAAGAAGTTACGGGATATGACTGAGCAACTGCTGGACATCAACAAAGTGGAAAGTGGTCAACTGACACCCCGAGTGCAGAATCTGGACGTCGTTTCCTTTGTGAAAGCAGAGGCGATGTTGTTTGCGCAGGCGTTTCAGGATAAAAGCCTTGAATTATCCTTCGAAAGCGCATTTGAATCTTATGTTATCAGCTTCGATCCGGACATGATTTCAAAGGTAATCTTCAATCTCATGTCCAATGCCCTGAAGCACACGCAGGAAGGGAAAGCGATCGTGAAGGTTTCAAAGGAAGCTGGCTTTCTCAAGATCAGCATTGAAGATACCGGTGATGGCATAGAGAAAGCAGACCTGGAAAAAGTCTTCGAACGCTTTTATCAGGGAAAAGAACAAAATAAAAAAGGCTATGGCATTGGCTTGTCCCATAGTAAGGATCTGATTGAAGCACATGAGGGAAGGATAGAAGTTGAAAGTGAAAAAAGTGTTGGTGCAGTATTCAGCATGTATCTGCCCGATGTGCAAAAAATGTTGGACCCCAATCTGGCATCTATTCCAGAAAGAAGGACCGAAAAGCCAGTTCCTATCGAGCCAGTGAACCATGAGGAAGAGGAAAACGGTGCGGCAGCAAAAACGACAACCATCCTGTTGGTCGAAGACAATCCAGATCTGCGGGCATTTATCAGTGGAGAATTGCAAAAAGACTATCAGGTATTGGAAGCAACAGATGGAGCAGAAGGCCTTGCGATGGCGCAGGAACATTTCCCGGATCTGATTATCAGCGATGTGATGATGCCGAATATGGATGGGATGGAATTTTGTAAAGAGATCAAGTCCGAAATCAAAACCAGTCATATCCCGGTAATCCTGCTTACTGCCAAAGTTGATAAAGAAGCGAAGTATCAGGGCTTTGAAATCGGGGCAGATGAATACATCGCCAAACCATTTGAGATCGACTATCTCTTTTTGAGGATCAAAAATCTGCTGGAAAACCGCGCCCGCATGCGAAAGATGTTTCGCGTCAATGCCAGTCTGGAGCCTTCCAAAGTGACCGTTACCTCAATAGATGAGCAGTTTATCGCCCGCCTGATGGCGGCCCTTGAAGCAGGCATCTCCGATGCAGAATTTTCGATTACGGCCCTCGAAGCCGAGATGGGCATGAGCCATGCCAGTTTTTACAATAAGATCAAAAGCCTGACCGGGCAATCAGCCAAAGAGCTGTTGTTCAGTTTGCGCATGAAGCGCGCCAAACAAATCCTGTCCGACACGGACAATATTCGGGTTTCTGAGGTGGCCTACATGGTCGGCTTCACCGATCCAAAGTATTTCAGTAAGCGCTTCAAAGAATTCTTTGGGGCTGCACCCTCAGGTTTTTCGAAGCGGGAATCCTGAGCAGGCCTGTATTCAAAAGAGGTGCAATGAATCGACGCCTCTGCAAAGTATTTTCCTGGATCAGGAGGGACGCCGATTGATCGGGTCTCCAAC
>JBCBZF010001173.1:0-2093 GCA_039815525.1 Bacteroidota bacterium
CTGAAGGTTTCTTCAATAATTTATCAACATTTTTTACCATCAATCACCCATAAATAACACACTTGCCTGATTTTTCTTTCAAAAATAGCTAGACCAACTTTCACCAAATGGCTTTTTCCGCCTCAAAAATCACCATCCAGAGTCAGTATGGACAGGTTTTCATTTCTATGGCAAAAGTTCTGGTTCAGGAATATCGAACACCATTAATGATTTCACTTTTTACCACACAATCCCCATTTCATTAACACATTATCAACAATAATTGGAAAAAATTGAAAAATACACATAATTGCACCTGAATGTGATTGGGCATTTTTCGTTCCTATAAAGATTTTCATCCGCACTATTCCTTTATATCATGGAAGAATTATCAACCGCAGTTGCCACAAACAGCCATGCCACCAACAATCTTTGGATCATGCTGTGTACTGCCTTGGTTTTCATCATGCACCTTGGCTTTGCTGGCGTTGAAGCAGGCTTTACCCAAGCAAAAAATACTGTCAACATTCTGTTTAAGAATACCCTGACCCCAGCCATTGGCTTGATTACTTACGCTTTTTTTGGCTTTGCCTTAATGTATCCACTTGATTTTGGATTGATTGAAGGTGTCCTTGGATGGCGAGGTATGCTGGGGCCACCAGAAGACGGCATGCTGCCGGAATATGGAAACATGACGTACTGGACAGAGTTCCTCTTTCAGGCGATGTTTGCGGCCACCGCGGCTACCAGTGTTTCCGGTGCCGTGGCAGAACGAATCAAAATCAGCAGCTATCTGATTTTCACCTTCTTCTTTGTAGGTCTGGTATATCCCATCGCCGGATCCTGGCAGTGGGGGGAAGGATTTTTGTACCAATGGGGCTTTTATGATTTTGCCGGTTCGACTCTGGTCCACTCCGTGGGCGGATGGGGCGCATTGGCAGGCATCATTTTACTTGGCCCGCGTATTGGCAAGTACCGCAATGGAAAAGTATACGATTTCCCTGGTTCCAGTGTACCATTGGCTACCATCGGTGTATTTCTGCTATGGCTGGGATGGTTTGGGTTTAACGGAGGCTCCGTCCTCTCTGCAGATCCGGCAAAAACTTCCCTGGTCCTGGTAACGACCAGTCTGGCGGCTGCAGCGGGCGCCATTGGTGGGGTCATCACGGCAAAATTTATGTTCAATCGACTGGATCTGGGCATGGCACTCAACGGCATTCTGGCGGGTCTGGTTGGCATCACCGCTGGCGCTGACATGATGTCTCCCTGGGAAGCCCTGACGATCGGTCTGATCGCAGGTTGCCTGGTGGTGCTGTCAGCAGTCTTTCTTGACAAGCTTAAGCTTGACGATTGTGTCGGTGCCGTATCGGTTCACCTGACCTGCGGCATGTTTGGTACGCTCTCAGTCGGCATTTTTGGCGAGATGGCTTCTTTCGAGCAGTTTCTGATCCAGTTGGCGGGTATCAGCATTTATGGCCTGACTGCTTTTGGTGCGGCTTTCGGAATCTTCTATGTGCTACGGGCAAGTCTCGGCATCCGGGTGTCTGAAGAGCATGAACTATCTGGCCTGGACAGCCATGAGCATGGGATTCGTGGCTATACCATCGTTTTTGACGAATAATTTGTATCCGTTTTCTGACGAATTCACTTTGCATATCTCAACACCAGGCAGTTGCTCCTTGCGGCTGCCTGGTGTTTTTTATAGAGGGAGTGTGTAACTTGGAAAACAGATTGAACAGTGCGATGATGCGTTTCCTTTGGTTTGGCCTAATTTTCCTGTCCGGGACCACATTTCTCCAGGCTCAATCACCTTTGCCCCTTGATCGACTGACGGATCTATCTGGCCGACCGATTGCTTCCCTTTCAGCGGAAGCACCTCTGAAAGCTTTCTTTTTCCTTTCGCCTGAATGCCCCCTCTGTGAAAACTATGCAGTGGTTCTCAAACAGTTGCGGGAGGAATTTCCAGATCAACGGGTAGCCTTTTATGGCGTTTTTGCAGGTAAATTCTATTCCTCCAAAGAAATCCGCACCTATCTCGCCCGCTTTCAGGTTCCGGTACGGGCCTTGTTGGATCCTGATAAAGCACTCGTCAGATATTTTGGTGCGACAGTGAC
>JBCBZF010000279.1:0-7173 GCA_039815525.1 Bacteroidota bacterium
ATCGTCAATTATGCGTTGTGGCCTTTTCTCATTCCCTTCATCTACCACTTCTACCGCAAGTTTCCCGTTCACAACACTCGGAAACGAGCCGTCATCCTCAAGGCGATCGCACTGAGCATTGTTATTGCCCTGGTTCATGAAAGCCTTTCAACCATTGTCTATTTCATCCCCCTGCATTTCACTGGTACGGAGGAATTTTCTGCCAATGCCCAGCTATACATCAAAGGCTACTTTTGGTCCGCCGCCATCAATCGTATGATCGAATATTGGATCATTTATGCGGGATTTGCCGCCATTGATTATTACAAGCAAAATCGGGACAAACAACTCAAGCTGGTCAGTCTGCAAGGACAATTGGCCCAGTCTCAACTCAGCGCCCTCAAATTTCAGCTACAACCTCATTTTCTCTTTAACACCCTCAACACCATCTCTTCTCTGATGGAGGTCGATGTCAAAGATTCTCAGAAAATCGTTTCCCGACTGGGGAGTTTGCTCCGGACAGTTTTGGACCAGGAACGTGGCAATGAAGTCTTTCTGGAAGAAGAACTGGATTTTGTGCGAAACTATCTGGACATCGAGCAGGTACGTTTTCATGACCGCTTGTCAATCTCCTATGAAATTGAGCATCAGGTACGCGATATAAAAGTACCGAGCCTGATCCTGCAACCCTTGGTAGAAAATGCCTTCAAACATGGCTTTTCCAACCGCACCAGTGAAGGCAATATTCGCCTGACGGCCAGAACGGAAGCTGACAATATGGTCTTTATCGAAGTATGCGACGATGGAGATGGCAGCAATT
The DNA here is from genome assembly GCA_039815525.1 of Bacteroidota bacterium. Lineage (GTDB taxonomy): Bacteria > Bacteroidota > Bacteroidia > J057 > J057 > JBCAWW01. The sequence goes on from JBCBZF010000279.1 coordinate 800, forward strand.
TGCCGCAAGAAGCATTGCTGAACCAAGGCATTGGTTTGCGCAATGTATCTGAACGACTCAATCTCCTTTACGGTCCCGGTAATTCTTCCCTGAAGATTCAAACCGCTCCCGGTGAAGGCTTTTGTATCAGTTTACGCATCCCCAAACAACAGCAGTGATGAGAAAAATACGCACCCTGATCATTGATGACGAACCGCTCGCCCGTCGGCGAATCGCCAAATTGTTGGAACAAATCGAATATGTGGCGCTGATTGGCGAATGCAAAAATGGTGGCGAAGCGGTCAATCAAATTCGTCGCTACAAACCGGATTTGGTTTTTCTGGATGTTCAGATGCCTGATTTGAGTGGCTTTGAAGTATTGGCAAAATCAGAAGAGGGTCGGATGCCGTTTATCATATTTGTGACGGCCTTCAATCAATATGCACTCAAGGCTTTTGACGTGAGGGCGGTGGATTATTTGTTAAAGCCTTTTGATGATGAACGCTTTTTTCAGGCACTGGAACATGCCCGACAGCAAATTCTCCTCAATGACCAGCAGAGTCTCCATCAGAAGATGGTCCAACTGATTGAAGAATTTCAACACCAACAAAGCGATGATCTCACGGCCATTGAGATCCGCAAAAACGGCCAGAGCCACTGGATCAAACTGCAGGATGTCTATTGGATCGAGTCCTATGGCAATTATCTGAAATTACACCTTGAACATCGCTACTATCTGTATCGTGAAACCCTGGCCAGCATTGAAGCCCAATTGCCTTCCGGACAGTTCTGCCGCATTCACCGGTCCATTCTCATCAACACCCATTTTCTCGACAAAATTCATTACCAGGGCAACAATCAGTTTAGCCTCACCCTTTCCAATGGCGAACAGCTCATGTCCAGCCGTGGCTATCGCCGACATGTGGAAGCCTTGCAGGAATCGATAAAATAAGGGTCAGGGGTCAGGGGTCAGGGGTCAGGGGTCAGGGGTCAGGGAAAATAAGTTTTTGCATTCACGTTCTCTCTCGCCCCTGACACCTCGCACCTCGCACCTCGCCCCTGACACCTCTCTCCTCCCCCCATTCATCCCCAATTCTGTCATCCATCACAAGATTCTGGCAATCGACGGCTTGATTCTCCAATTTGAGATCAATACACACACCAGCGCCATTTTTTCACCTCTAAGCCATTGCGATTGTCATGAAAAAATCGATCCTCTCATTTTGTCTTGTGTTCATGGGTATCCTGCTGATGTGTCATGGACAATCCATCTCCACCACCCTGCCCAGGGGCAGCCAGAAAGCCATCGTTGGACAAACCATTGGCCTGACAGAGGTGATGCTGACCTATCATCGTCCGGCTGTGAATGAGCGGAAAGTCTGGGGAAAGCTGGTCCCTTACGACGTAGTATGGCGCGCTGGGGCCAATGAGAACACCATCATCAGCTTTAGCAAGGATGTCCGCATTGAAGGCAAGCCACTGGCCGCTGGCACTTATGGACTACACATGATTCCATCGGAATCCGATTGGCAGATCATTTTCTCCAACAATTCGACTTCCTGGGGAAGTTTCTCATATAATCCCGCGGAGGATGCACTACGTGTGAGTGTGAAAGCACAAAACACCCCCGGCCACATTGAGCAACTGAGCTATACTTTTGGTGATATCAAAGCGGATCGCGCCAATTGTCAGATGATGTGGGGTAAAAAGATGGTGGATTTTTCGATTGAAACCGATGTCCATGCCCAGGTCCTGGCCAATATACGCAACGAAATGCGCAACAAAGCGGGCTGGACCTGGCGTGGCTGGCATGAAGCGGCCAATTATTGCCTCCAGAATGAGGTCAATCTGCAGGAAGCCATGGCCTGGGCCACGCGGTCAGTGTTTATGTCGCCGACCCCACAAAACCTGATCACCAAAGCACGTCTTTCCGCCAAGAACCAGGGACAGGAAGGCGACCAGGCCATGGCATCCATGATTGCATCATTGGACAATGACCTGACAAGTTTTTCAGTCAGCTGGCGGGAGTATTTCGGCTGTGCCACCTACCTGAATCGCCAGCAAAGCCATCCTGAAAAAGCGTTGGCATGGATGGAAAAATCAGTCGAGATGAGTCCCAATATGACCAATATGATGGCGCAGGCTCAGATGTTGGCCAGCAATGGGGAGGAAAAGGCCGCGGGGAAAATCAAAAAAGCAGCCATCGCCCGCGGGACCAACAATGAGCTCAACACCTATGGCTATACATTATTGAATACCGGACGTACCCAGGAAGCAATTGACATTTTCGTTGCCAATACCGAAAAACACCCTAAAGACCCCAATGTCTGGGACAGTCTGGGAGACGGCTACAGCCGCATCGGCGAAAAGGATAAAGCCGTTGCTGCCCTGAAAAAATCTCTTTCCATGAATCCACCGGCCAATGTCAAGGCCAATTCGCTTCGGCTGCTCAGGCAGTTGGGCGTAGATACGAGTCAAAATCAGTAGTTGTGTAGAGTGTGTGTACACAAAGGGTGTCGGGAACTGGTTGAATGGCCGGTTCCCGGCACCTGCTTTTATGCCTTTTTGTAGAGGCCATCAAAGGCAGTTTGCCAGGTCTTTTTGTCATCTTTTGAGACTTCCCAATGCTGTCGAACGGTTCCGTCGTCATTGGGTGTCCAAGTGATTCGGTTGATGACCAGGTTGCCTTTTCCGTCTGGAGTCGGCTCGCTGAACAAGACCATATTTCCATCTTCCATCCCACCAAACAGCAGCAAATGTCCGCCTTGATTGTCAATCCAGGTTTGGCGCCATTGTTTGCTGAGTTTGTCATAAAAATTGTAGCTGGTACCAGTGTACTTCCCATTGGCAGAGGTCCAGTTTTCCTGCATCACACAGCTGTCTTCAAGCAGGACAATGCGATTGGTGCCAGCCAGTTTCCCATTGGGAGTATAGGCTTTCCAATCTCCCACCCAAAAGTGAAACTGGGTCTGAGCTTCAGTGCAGCAGGCGCAGGCTTTGGCAGGTGATTGTGCGGATAGATTGCTTGTCAGTATCATCGCAGTCAAGAGAATCAATGGGTACTTCATGATGAATGGTTTTTGCCTCATGTTCCTGCGAAAAGATCAATGATTCAAGTGGGGAAACTGCGAATGTGATGGGTGGGTATGTTTTTAAGGAACGAAGTTCATTTTTCCCTTTTCAATCTCGATGCGAAAGGCGCCAGAAGAAATGATATATATTCTTCTGACGCCCTTAGACAGATCAGGACTTTTCGAGGAGATCACAGTCTTCTCCCCTACTTCTTCTCCCTTTCCAACTCATTCATCACCGCCGTCTGATGACGAATGGATTCCTTGTGAATCATCTGCAGGATCTCCTTCATGATGTCTTCACTCAGGCCACGGCTTTCCGCCTGCTTCAAGCGATCGGCAATGATCTCATCCCAGCGGGCGCGCTGCAGGATGGTGATGTTGTTGAGCTTTTTAAACTCTCCGATCTTGCGGGCTACTTTCATCCTTTCGCCCAGCATCTCCACCAATTGACTGTCCAACTCATCGATGGTCTCCCGCAGGATTTCCATCTGGTTGATGTATTGAGGATCATTTTTGGTTGGGGTGCGGTGGACCAGTTCGCCCAGCAATTCACCTAAACGTTCCGGGGTTACTTGTTGTTTGGCATCGCTCAGGGCTTTGTCGGGTGTGATGTGAGATTCGAGCATCAATCCATCAAAACTCAGATCAAGGGCTTTCTGCGAAACGCTGGCCAGGAGGTGGCGATTGCCACAGATATGACTGGGATCACAAATGATCGGAATTTCCGGATGGCGGCGACGCAATTCAATCGGAATCTCCCACTGCGGGGTGTTGCGGTATTTAGACTTGCCGTAAGTGGAAAATCCACGGTGAATGGCCGCAATTTTGTTGATGCCGACCCGCTGCAGGCGCTCCATGGCGCCGATCCACAATTCCAGATCAGGATTGACTGGGTTTTTGACCATGACAGGAATGTCCACGCCTTCCAGGGCATCAGCAATTTCCTGGACCGCAAAGGGATTCACCGTTGTACGGGCACCTATCCACAAAATGTCAATGCCATTGCGGAGGGCTTCATAGACATGCTTGACATTGGCGACCTCGGTACAAACCGGCAGACCAACTGCTTTGCCAGCGTCTTTGAGCCACTTTAGCCCAACCGTTCCCACACCTTCAAAGGAATTGGGACGGGTACGGGGTTTCCAAATGCCCGCCCGAATGATGTGAATATTGTGTTTGGCAACGCCTTTGACACTTGCCATCACTTGCTCAGGCGTCTCAGCACTACAGGGGCCGGAGATATTGACTTCCTTACCAAGGCCAAGACCCCATTCTTCTGTGGGTATGAGTTTTGAACTATCCATTATCCTAGTATTCTTTTGATTTCGTTTGCTTCTTCCATGTACGTAAAAGTCTGCTCAAATTTTCCGGAGGCAATCGCTTCCCGAAAGGCGCTGACTTTTTCAATATAGTTGTCGAGGACATCCACCAGGTTGTCCGCATTTTGTTCGTAGACATCCCGCCACATTTGGGGCGAGCTTTTGGCCAGTCGTACTGTCGAGGCAAAGCCCCCACTGGCCAGGTTGAAAATATTTGCTTCGCTTTTTTCTTTCTCCAATACTGTCAACGCTAAAGCAAAAGAGCTGACGTGAGAAATATGGGATACATAAGCCGCATGCATGTCATGATCGGTTGACTCCATGTACAACAGCCGCATAAAAAGGCTTTTGAACATGCGCTCTACCAACTGAACGGCATCCGGGTCGCTGTGATCTGCATCACAAATAATGGCCGCTTTTTGATGAAAGAGATTGGCCACGGCAGCCTGGGGGCCGGAATATTCGGTACCAGCCATGGGATGGGCCAATACCGCCCGGCGACGCATGGGATGTCCATTGATTTGCTGGGCAATCTCCTTTTTGGTGGAGCCCATATCAACCACCACAGCGTGTGACTCGATGGTGTACAGAACCTGCGCAATCAGCTTTTGCAAAGCATTGACCGGTACAGCCAGCACAACAATATCCGATACCTTGCAGGCTTTCTCCAATTCTCTGATCTCATCCACCAATCCTTCTTCCATCGCAATCCGACCATGCTCTGCATTGGCATCTACCCCAATCAAACGACTGGCAAAGCCATTGGCGCGCAAGTCTTTGGCCAGAGAACCACCAATTAATCCCAATCCAACAATCGTGATGACCATATTTCTTAGGAAAGATTGATTTGCAAACTGATTTCCCGGATCCGGCGCAGGGCTTCCGCCAGACGACTGGGAGGCGTGCACAGAGAAATGCGGATGTAGCGATCGCCACCTGATCCAAAGATGAAACCGGGCGTCAGAAATACCTGGCATTCATTGAGGATTTTTTCAGAAAAAGCTTCGCCACTTTCTGCCTCAGCAGGAATCTCTGCCCAGATAAACATTCCCCCTTGCTGATCAGAATAGCCACAATCCAATTGATCCAGAATGGCAGTGGCAATTTCTTTCCGACGGGCATACTCTTCATTGCGCAACCGATGCCAGTCGTAGGGATTGTTCAAGGCGGTAACCGCCGCTTGCTGCAAAGGCGCAAACATGCCTGAATCCATATTGCTTTTGACCCGCAAAATGGTCTGAACATAATCTTCCCGTCCCACCACAACGCCCATTCGCCAGCCAGCCATATTGTGCGACTTGCTGAGTGAATTGAGTTCAACGGCCACCTCTTTGGCACCAGGAACAGACAAGATGCTCATTGGTCGGGGATTGAGTACCAGGCTGTATGGATTGTCATGGCAAATGAGAATCTGATGTTTTTTCCCGAAAGCAATCAGGTCCGCAAAAAGTGCTTCGGTCGGCAAGGCTCCGGTGGGCATATGGGGATAGTTGACCCACATCAGCTTGACTTTGCTCAGATCAGTCTGTCCCAAAGCCTCTAAATCCGGATACCAGTCATTGTCAGCAGACAGGACGTACTCACGAATGTTGGCGCCAGTCAGACGAGAAACGGAGGTATAAGTTGGATAACCGGGATTGGGCACCAGAACTTCGTCGCCTTCGTTGAGGAAAGCCTGCGAAATGTGCATGATGCCTTCTTTGGAACCAATCAGGGGCAGAATTTCATGTTCAGCATCCAGGCTGACCCCATAGGTATTCAGATACCATTCGGCATAGGCATTCCGCAAAGCCGGCACGCCTTTGTATGGCTGGTAGCCATGTACCCCTGGTTCCACCACCGCTTTAACCAGACGTTTAAGTGTCTCTTCGGAGGGATTCATATCGGGATTACCAATTCCCAGATTGATGATATCTTCCCCCGCAGCCATGCGTTGGCGGAGTTCCCGCAGTTTGCGGGCAAAGTAGTATTCCTGTATGTGCGCCAGTCGGTTGGCGGCCTG
>JBCBZF010001072.1:0-2465 GCA_039815525.1 Bacteroidota bacterium
AGTACGTTTTGCCTTTTTCTCCTTGAAAGGACGATGAAAATACTTCCCGTCCAGCCAGATCAAGCAAAGAAACTGTCATCAGTTGTGTCTGGCTAACTGCTAAAATCTGTACTGAAGTAGTACCGTGAGAATTGGTATAAAGCTTGACACGAAATGGGGGAGGATCAAGCTGCACACTTTGCACCTGACTGTACGCAAATTGACCATCGGTATCCACCTGCTTGATACGGTAATACAATACTGCATGGGGAGAGCGTAAGGCCTCCTGATCAGTGAAGTCATACCTCTGAGTGGTATTGGATGTACCAGCGGCATCAAGGGCTGCCAGATCAGTAGCGGCAGCAAAATCTATTGGGTCAATAGATCGCTGGATCACAAAATAGTCGCTGTTGCTCTCCTGGGCAGTACTGAAGGCGACCTCTACATCCAGTCCCACTTTTTGTAGCTCAAACGAAAGCCACTCGACTGGAAAGACGCCACCATTTGCGATTCCGAAGTCATTACCCTGATCATGAATGCCACCGAAAGCATGACTGAAAATGATTTCCTGCTCTGCTATTGTCGTCAGGGAGTATGGATTGGCATGGGGAGGGAAACTTGCGGGTTTTGGACCGACCACAAAGTCCTGACTTGACCCGGTTCGCCAGTTGTACAAGCCATCCATGTCAGTCTGAACGGAATCAATCAGAATATCCCCTGGACTTTGGCTGCCGTTCTGGTCACGATCAATGAATACATACACCCAAACATGTGGTACACCAGATTCCGAACCATCTTGCATCTGATTTTCATTGTCATCGAAGAAAATGGTTCCTGAAAGTCTGTTTTCTTTCTGGGTCATACAATCACAGCCCTCATAATCTCCACCGTCTGAAAATGCCCCGATCAAACTGGCTTCTGCTGTTATTAGGTTGACCTGAAACATGCTGTTGGGTGCATTACTGGCATTCCCGGTCGTCGCCATCAGATCTCCGTCATTGGTGAAGCCAAATCCCTCAATATCGGTTAGAGGAGTCATATTATTCATAATAATCCCAACATAATCGAAGTCTCCGGTGCTCTTGTCAATGATCACCAGACGATCGTCCGCTCCATTTTGATTGTTGATACCATACATAACACCATCTACCGGGCTGATAGCAATGTCATCGATATCATCGTAAAAGCCCTGTGGTCCGGGGTTGAGATCAGTGAGAATCGCATAGTCATTTCCAAGGCCATAAAGATTCTCGATATGTGCGCCGGTTTGCGGATTGATCTGAAAAAGAACATCTGCACCATCCCGGTCCCTTTCAGTTGCCCATAATGCACCGGTGAAAGGATCAAATGCCATTCCATCAACATCCTGAAACAAACGATTACCATGAAGGCTATGTCCACCGGTTCCAATCGGGTCATCCTTTGCTGTGAATCGGCCGGTTTCAAGGTCTACAGTTCCCAGATCGTTTGAGTTAATGGCAAAAAATTCTGAGGCGCCAATGTTGAAGGAAACGGTTTCAATTTTACGAATATTAGCCCCTGCGCCCTGCGCATCTCCTACCCAGCGATCGGTACCCGAAATACGATTAATCACCCTTAGACGATCTGGATCACTGGCATCCGAGAAGGCGAAGCAAGTCGTGTTTTCTCCCTGAAAACTTAAATTCACGTTGGTATAATCGCCTTTAGCCAGACGGAAAGGACCATTCGTACTTGTCGCACCAGCTGCAAGATCAGAAGAAGCAATGGCAATGGTGAAGAACTCCCCAGAAGGTGTGAGGTTGGTAAGGGAATATTGACCACGCATATCAGATAAGGCCTGGCCCAGGAGCACTTCATCCGGGTCGAATGTTGCATTCAGGTTTGCATCTTCATAAGCGATCAGACCGATAACGGGATGACCATAATCCGGCGCTTCCTTAACGCCATTGGCATTGTGATCAACGAAGACTTCTCCAGAAATGGAGTAAGATTGACTAAACACAGGAGAGAACAAGAAGGGTAAAAGGATTGAAAAGAGTACTAAATACTTCATATGAGGTTGGTAGAACGATCAACGGCTGGGTAGGCATCTCATTTTCCGTGCAATGATTCGAGCGTACGGGTTCCACCCCGCCTAATGGCGGTATCATATGGTTGGGAAGAATATGGTACTGGATGTAAGCTTTGAAACAAAGTTAGCTTCTGGCAGGGGAATATTCCATAGAAAGGATTAATATTTTTGTGTAAAAGCATCTGGAATACTTGGAAGTCAGATGGGCAGGCGAATGAATGATCTGCATTGATCAACAATGAGTTATTGGCTCAACCTTTGAAGAATGATTTGGATCTCTGAACTTTTTCAGGATAGCCTTCCTTTTGGATAAAACGTATATTACATGAGAGCAAAGCTTCTGGTATAAGAAGCACCATCTGACCATAACGTTCATTGACCAAGGCTCACCAGCCTTGGTTTTTTACATTCCATCCTCTGGTGTTTTCCAGGC
>JBCBZF010000385.1:0-6173 GCA_039815525.1 Bacteroidota bacterium
CAGGTCTCCGATGGCATAGATATCTTCATATCCGTGAACCTGATTGTTGGTATTTACTACCAGGCGGTGTCCTCTGGTAATGGCGTGCTCTGCGATCCCTTCGGGCACATTTCCTTTCACACCTGCCGCCCAAATCATGGTTGCAGCTTCAAAGCTTTTGGCCCCTTTGGTCTGGATCGTGTGCCCATCGTAGTCAGCTACCATGGTGTTCAGCCAAACATGGACCCCCATTTTCCGCAGGGCCTTTAATGCTTCCTGAGAGGCAAAATCGGACATGCCAGCCAGGAGGCTATCACCTGCTTCCACCAAATGAATCTCCATCTGCCGGAAGTCCAATTCCGGATAGTCATTGGGGAGGACAAATTTTTTGAGCTCAGCCAGCGAACCAGCAGTCTCTACGCCAGTTGGACCACCACCAACCACCACGAACTTGAGCAAATCACTCTCCTGCTCTTTATCAGCCATCAGCGCCCGCTCAAAATTTTCCAGAATCAAACTCCGCAAATCCAGCGCTTCCGGAATGGTCTTCATCCCGACTGAATGATGAGCGACTCCTTCCATACCAAAAAAGTTGGTCTGTGTACCGGTTGCCAATACCAGGTAGTCATACCTGATCAGGCCAATAGAACTGCGAATGTATTTCTTCTCCGCGACAATCCCTTCGACCTCAGCCATTCGAAAAATAAGATTATCCTGTTTTCCAAAAATGGTTCGTAGTGGAAACGCAATCGAATCAGGCTCCAGTCCACCAGTTGCTACCTGATACAGTAAGGGCTGAAACATATGATAGTTGTTCCGATCAACCAGCACTACCTGAACTGGCAGCTTGCGAAGGGAACGCGCCAGCTGAATACCACCAAATCCGCCGCCAATGATCAAAACGCGGGGGAGATTGGTTTTGGGTAATTGGGCAAAAGTCTCCATACAGTTTGAGATAAATCAGTCGTGTGTTGTTGCAGTATATAGTACGGATCAGGGAAATGGGAGTTGGCAAAATAGGCAGATTGCAGATTGGGTAAGGTTTCCGGCCTCATGCATGAATTTTTGACAAGTTTCCCGATATTTTGTTTCGCCCCTTACGGAATGACAGCCCAATTTTCCCCCTCAAAGTTTGTAGTTTTACTCTCCAACATTTTCATATGCGCTATCAGTTTCATCCGGCCCGTGTGCAGGAAATCCGATGGGAGAGTCCGGATGCCTACAGTATTTTTCTCGAAAAACCTGAGCCGGAATTATTCACCTATCACCCCGGACAATATCTAACCCTTCGTCTGAGCATTGATGGCGTCGAACATCGTCGGGCCTACTCAATGTCTAGTTCTCCTACGCTTGACTCTTTTTTACAGATCACCATCAAGCGGGTTCCGGGTGGATTGGTCTCCAATTACTTAGCGGATCACCTACAGGTAGATCAGACCATAGACGTCATGCCGCCCATGGGCAATTTTCGGGTGGAAACAGATATCAGTAAATCGAGACACTACATCCTGATTGGTGCCGGTAGTGGGATCACACCCCTGATGTCAATATTGCGTAGCACCCTGGCCGAGGAGCCGAGCAGTAAAGTCAGTCTGTGGTATGGCAATCGGCAGGAGGAGCAGATCATTTTTGCGGAAGAATTACAGGAACTGGGGAAAAGATACGGACCTCGCCTGACGGTTGTGCATCAGCTCTCGCAGGCCTCAGATACATGGGAAGGCTATCGGGGGCGTCTTGATATGGAGCGTGTTTATCAATTGATCCTGGAACTCTTCATGGTTGATGAACATCGTAAGCAATATTTCATTTGCGGGCCGCAAGCCATGATGGATGCTGCTGAGGCAGCTCTGGATAAACATGCCGTCAATCCACCTGACGTGCATCGGGAATATTATACAGCACCTTTGCCAAGTCAGGAAGAATTGGAGGCAGCAGAAATGGCTGAGACGCAAGCACCAGAGGAAGTGGCGGAAGCAGTATACGAGCCACAGGAGGTCAAAATTCGTCTCAATGGCATTGAGCGCCAACTAACGGTCGAATCAACAGAAACCATTCTGGACGCTGCCATTCGCGAAGGCATGGACCCACCATATGCCTGTCAGGCAGGTATTTGTACCGCCTGTCGGGCCTATCTCGTGCAGGGAAGTGTCAGCATGGAAGAGTCCTCTGGCCTCAGTGAACAAGAACTCGAAGAAGGATATATCCTCAGCTGCCAGGCGCATCCATTGGAGGCTGACGTGATTCTCGATTTCGACCGGGCATAAAAAAACAGGCCTCCGAAATGGAGACCTGTTTGTATCAGATTTGGAAAAACGGATTATTTACCGCTATCCGCTTTGGGAATCTCGATTCCCAGTTTCTTCATCAATTTTTCGGTCAGGTCGCGTTCTTCCGGACCATTCAGCACGATTGATACGCCACCCGCATCAACTGCATTGAAGATGTAATCATATCCTTCATCTGAAGCCAATCCTTTGATGGCATTTTGCATTTTCTCAACAATTGGTTCCAGTAGGTCCTGACGACGTTCCATAAGCTTCTGCTGAGCTTCTGCTGCTTCTTTCTGTACCTCTCCTTCCAACTTCACGACTTCATCCTGTTTTGCTTTCAGTTCCGCTTCGCTTGGCGTTGGCGTTTGCTGCGCAAACGTCTGATAATCTTCGTATTTAGTCTGAAGATACTGACGTTTGGCCTGAAGCTTTTCGCCCAGTTTCTTCTCATAAGTAGCCAAAGATTGGTTCATGGATTTGGACTCAGGCATATAAGCCAGCACCAGTTCGATATTGGCATAGCCGATTTTCTGTGCAGTGGCGGTTCCGACAGCCATCATCAGCATCAGCATCGCCAGAAAAATATGTTTCGCGTTCATGATATGTTTCTTTGTTAGATTCAACTTTGGTAAAAATTATTTGCCTTCGCCTTCCAGTTTGGAGGCATCCACGCCCATTTTGACGAGCAGGTCTTTGGATACTTCATCTCCGGGGACACCATGTAGCAACACAGAAGAGCCGCTGGCAGTGGAGTTGAAGATAAAGGTATAGCCTTTTTCAGAAGCCAGGTCTTTGATTTTCCCTTGCAACTTGTCAAGGATCGGCTGCATGAGCTGCCCCTGACGTTGGGCCATCAATTGTTCCGCATTGGCCGCCTCTTGCTGCACTTCAGCTTGCAGCTTCTGTAATTCCTGAGACAGTACCTGCAGTTCTTGCTCAGAAGCACCTGCTTGTTGTTTTTCGTTGGCTTCCTGAAACTTTACCTGGAAATAGCTTCTCTTACTTTCCAGCTTTTTGGAAAGTTGATCCCGGTATTCCGTCAGTTTTTTGTTGACATCCTGCGTCTCTGGTAGGTAGGCAAGGATCAGCTCAAGATTGGCATAACCAATTTTTTCCTGAGCAGTCGCATTCCCCAACATCCCAACCAGGAGGAGCAGAAAAAATGTAATGCGAATTTTCATGTTCGGTTCTGGATTAAAGTCAGAAGGTTTTTAATTCAGTTTTCGGATAAACCTTCTTTTCGTACCCACCATTGAGACGTGAGGACGCGGCCAAAGATACATCATTTAGTTTGAAAATTTTCTGAATAAGCACGTTAACAGAACGTTAAGGCTCCTTCTTAATGGACAAAAAAATACCATTCCGTCTGTCCGCCTCTACCCGAGAGAGTAGCATTTGGCACAAACGAAATGGTATTTTAATTTATTTACAATCAGTTATTTAGCGACCTTCATCCCCAACGCCTAACTCAGACATCACCTCATCGGTTAGGTCGTAAGTTGCGTCAGTATACATCCAGGTGGTTTCACCGGACTTGTCGAAGATGAAGTTGAAACGCTTACGCTGCGCAACGGCTTCTACGGCCCGGAACACTTTGTCCTGAATAGGCTTAACTTTGCTTTCCTGCAGGGTAAAGAGTTCGCCATTGTAGCCAAATTTCTGTTCGCGATACTCTTTGGCTTCGCGTTCCGCCTGAAAGATTTCTTCCTGCTTTTCTTGCTTGAGATCATCGGGCATCAGGACTTCCTGCGCCTGATAGTCAGCATACATTTTCTCAATGGCTTTATACTTCGCTTCAAGATCCTGCTGCCACTTTTGAGAGACATTCTCGATCTCGTCCTGGGCGGCTTTATACTCTGGAATCGCATCCATGATTTTTCCTGAATCCACATAACCAGTCTTCTGGGCCAGTGCCATTGAAGCGGTCAGGGCAAAGAGTGCGACGAGAGCAAATACTTTTTTCATCTTTTCTATGTTTGTTGGTCTACGTGTGGACACGATGGTGTCTCGTTTATGTTTAGATACGCAAAGTAGGTGTAAAAATATTGATCTTTTGAAAAGTCAGACCACACACTTATGGCCACTTTTAACACGCCGTCTACAATTTCGCAAAAAAAAGAGGAAGAAAGTATGGTTTATTCCATCACTTTCTTCCTCCTATTACAAAGAAATATATCTTCTTAGAAAGATTGCCCGATCACAAAGTGGAATTGGCTCCTTGCGGAGAGATCAGGATTGTCAAATCCGTAGGCCCAGTCAAGTCCCAGTAGACCAACCATTGGTAACATGACCCGAATTCCGCCTCCTGCTGCCCGTTGCAAGTCAAACGGATTGTACTCGCGATAGGAATTATAACCGTTTCCAGCTTCAAGGAAGGCTTGAACCCAAACTGGCGCAGATTGGTTTAGCGTGATAGGATATCGCAATTCCAACACGAAGCGGTTATAAATTGGATAGCCGATTCCCTGCGTATTGGCACTGTTTGGCGGGGTATTTTCGCTGTTGTTAATGGAGAGGTTGGGGTACCCGCGCAGGGCCACAATCTCACGTCCATCCAAACCAGCCAATCCAAAGCCGACCATACCAGCTCCACCGAGGTAGAAACGCTCAAAAGGAGAAAGGCCCAGCTGTGGGTTGTATGCGCCCAGATAACCCGCTTCGATTTTGGTATTCAGGACCATGTCTCCCACAATCCGGAAGAACCAGTTGCTGTTGAAACGCCATTTATGGAACTCCAGCAGATTGTATTTCTGTTGGGCAGAAAGATCAGAATAATCATCTCTTCCGTCAAAGAGAGAATATGGTGGTGTTGCCTCTACCGAAAGAGACATAATCGAACCACTACGCGGATAGATTGGTGCATCTACACTGCTTCGGTCCAGAGACTGGCGGAATGAGATGATATTGATGAATGCCTCTGACTCATTTTCAAAACCATTGAAAAAGGTCGGGTTGAGGATATCATAATATTTGTAGGCGACTGATGTTCTGGCCGTAAAGAAGTCATCTGGGAACTTCAAACGCTGCCCGAGGTCAACCGACATATTGAGCAGTTTGGTGCGGTACAGCAAGCTTCCATCGGCACGTAGCGGCTGGGTTACGAAGTAAGAGGCAGAAACACCGAGAGAGTTTGGCTTCTTGCCACCTAGCCACGGCTCCTGGAAGGAAAAGGAGAAGTTTTTGTAAGTCGTTCCGTTCATTTGGACGGCCAGACTCACTCTCTGTCCATCACCGGAGGGAACCGGACGCCAGGCACCTTTTTTGAAGAGACGCTTGGTGGAGAAGTTGTTAAAGGCCAATTGAACGGTTCCAACGAAACCACCAAAAAGTACGGTACCGGTGGTCTGGTCGCGGAATCGCTGTCCCCAACCTCCTTGCAGCTGAAGCTGGTCAGAGGGGCGCTCTTCAACCGAGTATTTGATATCTACCGTTCCTTTAGAAATATCTGGCGTCGGGACCACCCCCAGGGTTTCCTGGTCGAAGTAGGTCAGAGCCAAAATCTCACGCTGGCTTCGGATGATATCTGAGCGGCGGAACTTCACACCGGGAACCGTTCGGATATCCCGACGGATAACAAAATCACTGGTTTTGGTATTCCCCTCAATGGTAATTTTTCGGTTGATGGCGGGAGGGCCTTCCTGCACACGCATTTCAAGGTCAATTGAATCTCCCTCTACCAACACTTCTACTGGATCAAGACTGAAGAAAAGATACCCATCATCCAGATACAGAGAACTCACATCAGATCCATTGGGATCGCCAAAGAGACGTTCCTGAATTTTGGTCGGACTATATATCTCCCCTCGCTTGATGCGAAGTGCTTGATTCAGCTGTTCAGAATTATATTTGAAATTACCCGTCCAGAAGATGTTACGGTGGTAATATTGTTTGCCTTCATCGACATTGATATTGACCACAACCCGG
>JBCBZF010000552.1:0-4906 GCA_039815525.1 Bacteroidota bacterium
GTCCTCTTATTAGGAATAGTTTCAGGCAGTTATCCGGCCCTTTACCTTGCATTTCACCGGAAGGCAAAAAGTGGTACAGCCAGAAACATGGCTTGCCTGATGGTCTTGTCCATGATATGTTGTTAGATAAGAACGGGAGACTCTGGCTTGCGACCAATAACGGGATTGCATGGATTGATGATCCAAAGGAAGAAAAGGTACAGGTTCTCCAAGCGTTCAATGGAACTTCAGTGCATGTCCTTGCAATGGACCATGAGCAGCGTCTATGGATGGGAGGGCCAAAAGGCTTGTACTGTTGGGATGGGAAAAATATGTTTACCTATAGTCGGCGAGATGGTTTGCCTTCGAATGATGTCCGCAGTTTGTTGTTAGACTGTCGTAACCGACTCTGGATTGGAAGTAGCAAGGGATTGACCAGTCTTAACCTCAATCACCTTCCTTTGAGGGATGAATTTCCGGTCCTGCTACTTGATCGTCCCGCGATCAATGGCGTCAGTTTATCCAAAATGGAAGAGATTAGGTTGAAACCCAAAGAAGCCATCTCCTGGACATTCCGCGCCATTTATTTTCAGGATGCTGATGCGGTGAACTTTCGCTACCGTCTTCGTGCCACCGATCCGTGGCGCTATACACGCCAACGCAAGCTTGAGTTTTCAAATTTGGCGCATGGTGAATACAACTTCCAGCTTCAAACCAGTGCAGGCAGTAATGTATGGGGCAATGAAGATAGCGTTCAATTTATTGTATTGCCCCAGTGGTGGCAGGATTGGCGAATCCTGACCGTCTTGCTGATCGGCGCAACCCTGTTCTTACTGCTTCTTTTTCGTCTCAGGATTGTACAACTCATTCGAAAGGCTGAAAAAGACAAGGCACAGGCAGAAAAACTTGCACAGCTTGAGTTGAAGTCTCTTCTGGCACAGATGAATCCACACTTCATCTTTAATGCCCTCAATGCCATTCAGAGTTACATACTGGAAAATGAGGCAATTTTGTCGCATCATTACCTTGGACAATTTTCTAAACTGATGCGGATGTTTCTTGAATCTTCCCGCAAAGAAGAACATAGCCTGGCGGAAGAATTAGAGATGCTGAGGTTGTATGTCAAAATGGAAAGTTTGTGTTATGAAGGACGGTTTAATCATGAAATTGAGACAGACCCTGCTATTTGGCCGGAAGAGCAAATGTTGCCCACAATGCTGATTCAGCCCTTCGTGGAGAATGCGATCCGTCATGGAATCCTGCATAAACAAAGCAATGATGGTGAATTACGTATCCGTTTTTTTATGCAAAAGAATCATCTGGTATGTGAAGTATCGGATAATGGGATTGGCCGCAAGAACGCAATGTCTCAAAAAAAGGATCGTTTTCATGTTTCCCGAGGCATGGAGATTGTCAATGAACGTATTCGTCTGCAGGAAGAGAAAATGCACACCAGAATTCGACTAAAGATCACAGAATTAGATCCTGAAAATTCACTGGAGCCCGGTACTCTCGTGAGAATAGTTGTCCCGATAAGCTCTGAAATATGAAACAAACGTCCCTGAAAACACTCATCGTAGATGACAGTGCCGCCAGTATCCGGACGCTCAAAAACCTGATTGCCCGCTTTTGTCCTGATCTGGATGTAATTGGAGAGGCAGGGTCAGTCAAGGAGGCTTTAGGATTACTGATTGAGCACAAGCCTGATTTGGTTTTCCTTGATATCGAAATGCCAGAAGAAAATGGCTTTGGTTTGATTGAGAAAGGTAACAAACTGGCCCTGGATTTTGATGTGATTTTCACCACGGCCTTCCACGAATATGCGCTCAAAGCGATCAAGTTTAGCGCCCTGGATTATCTGGTTAAACCGATTGATTTTGAAGAGTTGGTCGCTGCGGTTCAAAAAGCCCGGAAAAACCTTTTGGAACGAAATGCCAGTCAGCGCTACCTACACCTGATCCAGAATCTCCGGCAAACCAATCTGCAAAAATTGGCTTTGCCGACCCAAAATGGCTTCCAGTTTATTCCTATTGATTCCATCAGCCATTGCCAGAGCGAGGGAAACTATATTCGGATTTACCAACAGGATGGCTCTGAAATCCTTGCTACCCGTTTGCTGAAAGAAGTCGAAGACCTGCTACCAGGGGAGACGTTTTTTCGGATTCACCGATCCTCGCTGATCAATCTCGATTGTGTGAAACAATATCATCGGGGAGAAGGAGGAACCATACAAATGCTCAACGGAAAAGAACTGAGCGTTTCGCGCGCACGGAAAGAACCTTTATTGGCCCGCTTAAAAGCCAGATAAAAGGGCTACCCAAAGGCAGCCCTGCGAATTATTAATCACACATCTATTTACACATTCTGGGGCAGAGAACGGAAACAAGCTACAGCGGAATCAACTTGATTCCGCGTGGTGTAGCCAGGTATCCCTGCGCTGTAGTTTTCATGGATACGCTTGCTAATGAGTCAACAAATTGAATATTCCGGCTCTTAGATGGTAGAACGATTGGATCAATGCCGGATATGGTTTCGTGAATGACAGATTTATCAAAGTGGATGACAGAATCGACCGAAACACCAATTGTATGTATGCTAAGTTGTTGAGGTGAAAACTTTACCCTTACACATTGCTAATGATTCAATTGGTGCAATATCTCTTTGATTGCTTTGACCTCATCCTCATCAGTCATTCGGTAAGTCTGCATATCATCATCTTCCCGGGCAGTTGCCTTACTGGCACTGCCATGTATCTCATGCGCGCCGGTAGCGTGGATGATCTCCGCCACATTGTGGCTGCGAACGCCAGCCCCTGGCATGACAATGATGCGATTTTCCGCCTGGGCGATGAGCTGCTTTAGCAAATGGCTTCCGCTGAGCGCCGTCGGTGCCTGACCGGAGGTCAGAATGCGCTGGACACCTGCGTCGATCAATTGTTCCATGGCTTGCTTAGGGGCGCTGACCCGGTCAAAGGCTCGATGAAAGGTGATCTGCATTGGTGTGGCAATTCGGACAAGTCTTTCCAAAGCGGGGTGGTCAATCTGGTTGCTTTCATTCAAGACGCCGAATACCACTCCCTGGACGCCATATTCTTTGGCAAGACGAATTTCCTCTTCCATCACCGCCAGTTCCTGCTGGTCATAGCAGAAATGCCCGGCCCGTGGCCTGATCATCACCATAGACGGAATGGGCAATCCGGCACAGAAGCGGATCAAGCCTGCGCTGGGGGTCGTACCGCCTTCGGCAAGATTGGTACAGACTTCCAATCGATCAGCACCGCCCCGAACGGCGGCAAGAGCAGAGGCCGGATGATCAATACAAATTTCGAGCAGCATCTTTAGATTTTGCTACTGGCAGGAACCAGACGACTCCCTTCCTCCTGGTCATATACGGCATAATCGAATCCACTTTGGATACAGTAACCGCCTACCTCACCGTTTTTGTTCAGAGCGATGAAGCCCACCTGAATGTCCCGATAGTCAGGGTTTTTACTGATGACTCTCTCTACTGCGAGTTCGCAGGCACGCTGTGGACTGTTGCCCTGACGCATGAATTCCACCACCAGATGGCAGCCAACCACCCGAATGACCGCTTCACCCCAACCAGTTGCTGCGGCACCACCGACCTCATTGTCGACATACAGACCTGCACCGATGATGGGAGAGTCACCTACCCGACCATGCAATTTGTAAGATGCACCGCTGGTGGTACAAGCGCCAGACAAATTGCCTGC
Source organism: Bacteroidota bacterium (assembly GCA_039815525.1). Taxonomy (GTDB): domain Bacteria; phylum Bacteroidota; class Bacteroidia; order J057; family J057; genus JBCAWW01. The sequence continues at coordinate 3,713 of JBCBZF010000552.1, forward strand.
TGCGTCCAGTGCCACCATGCCGATGGTGTCGTGATTCTCCACATTGATGATGGGCTTTTCAGACCGATTCTGATCAGCCTGCCATGTCTCAAAGGCTGTGCGGGCTTTTTCTGTCAGTAAATTTTCTTCTACAAATCCCTGTTCAAGTGCAAATTCACGCGCACCTTCACCAACGATCATCACATGTGGCGTTTCTTCCATGACCTTTCTGGCCAGAGAAATGGGATGTTTGATGTTTTGGACAAAAGCAACCGATCCGCAGTCTCCCTTTTCATCCATGATACAGGCATCCAGGGTAACCAAACCTTTTCGGTCCGGATACCCCCCAATCCCGACCGTCATGACTTCCGGATCAGCCTCCGTCACTTTTACACCTGCCTCTACTGCGTCAAGGGCCCGTCCACCATTTTGAAGAATTGTCCATGCCGCTTCATTGGCTGCCAGTCCATGTCGCCAGGTAGACAAGACGACAGGTTTACGTGCGGAGGGTGGTGTTTCTGTTGCGCAGGAGGAGAGCAGACTACCACTAAAGAGACTGCCCACTGCGCCTAATTTCAGGAAGCGTCTACGGGATTGCATATCGTCTTGTTTTTGCTGGAAGTTAAAGCTTTTTCATTCAGAACCGCTCAGCTTTGGGAAAAAGCTAAACTTAGGCTAATTTTTCGCCCGAAAACGACGCTTCTATTATCATTCCAACATGACTCCTGTAGCAATCGGCATTGACATTGGCGGCACCAATACAAAGTATGGTGTGGTTGACGAAAAGGGCAATGTGCTGGCATCCAGCTCTTTACCTACCCGCAAGTATGAATTAATTGAAGATTATGTTGCCGGTATATCGACGGCATTACAGAAGATGATGGCTGAGATTTCTCAGGATGTTGAATTGAGAGGAATCGGGATTGGCGCACCCAATGCCAATTATTTTTCCGGCAATATCGAAATGGCACCCAACCTTCGTTGGAAAGGTGTCATCCCCCTGACTGATTTATTTGGGAAACATTTTGATGTACCGATTACCATTACCAATGACGCCAACGCTGCAGCAATCGGTGAGATGATGTATGGGGCGGCCAAGGGGGAAAAAGACTTCATCATGATTACCCTCGGAACCGGTGTTGGAAGTGGGTTTGTGGTCAATGGAAATTTGGTGTACGGACATGATGGTTTTGCCGGAGAATTTGGGCACGTAAC